>DLGS01000065.1 GCA_002482815.1 Bacteroidetes bacterium UBA7688 | reverse complement strand
ATAAGCTTTTCTCCAATCATTTTATGAAATTGATTCCGCTTTCGGTCACGATGGTTTTTTGATAGAAATTAAAATGATTGGAGAAAAGCTTATGACCTGGTTTGAAAATCTTTAAATTCCGCTACATCAACTGAACAATTTCTTATATTTGAAATCGATCACTAAAAACAAATACAAATGAAAAAGATACTGATTTTGGCGATGCTGTTCATTTCCCGATTGACAACGGCACAGGATATGAAAATTGAGAAAGGTGATTTTACCTTTTTCAAAGGGCAAAAATTAATCAACGTTGAATTCGATTACAGTAATTTGAAAATGCTCAAAGACAACATCACGGAAGAGCAATATATAGCCGACAGAACAACGGATTTAAACAATAAAAACTCAGGTGTGGGTACTGCCTGGAAGAAAAAATGGATGTCAAGCAAAGAAATGATCTGGCAACCAAAATTTCTTGAATTGCTAAATATAGTTTCGACTAAAGAAGATGCTGACATAACCTATGAAGAAGGTGCAAAAAATGCGAAGTATACGCTTATTGTAGAAACGGTCTGGATTTTCCCTGGTTGGGATGTGTCGGTAATGAAACAAAAGGCAAAAGTTTCAACGATTCTTAAATTTGTGGAAACTGCGAACAGAAAAAATGTTCTGCTGGAAATAAGCAGTACTGATGCACCCGGAGATCAGTGGGGCAGTAATTTCAGCAATGAAAGCCGTATAGGAGAAGGATATGCCAAAACGGCCAAATCGCTGTCAAAAATGATTGCAAAGAAAGCATTCTAGGCAATTCAGAATATCCCGGATATAAAAAAACCTTAGCTTAATTGCTAAGGTTTTTTTCGGCTTCCTTACTGCTGTTGATCAGAAAGGCCATATTTTTAACTACATTATCGTGTTTGTGGACAAATGGGTTTTCTTCATCCCATACATAACCGGCCAACACCGCACAAATTTTTCTTTTTACATCAGGATTTTCCGGACGATGGAAGAATAAGGTCTGAAGATTACCTGTGTACCATTCCTTTACATAAGTGGTAAAAACACCGATGCCCCTGCGCATATAATCGTTAAATTCCACTTCCCAATTCACGGTATTTCCCTGTGATTCTTTGAGGAATAATTTTGCTGCCAGCATTCCGGATTCGGTAGCAAACGCCACTCCGGAAGAGAAAACGGGGTCAAGGAATTCAGAACTATTGCCCGTCAGCGCAAAACCATCGCCATACATGCTTTTTACAGAACGGGAATAATTTTCCAGCTTTACCGGTTCGAATAAAAATTCAACCCCACCAAAGCGCTTGATATAATAATCCGAAAGCTGAATAGCATTCTTCAGGGCTTCGCGGTTATCTTTATTTTCTGAAAGGGAATTAATAAAAGTTGTCGGACCTACCACACCCAGGCTTGTATTGCCATTGGAAAAAGGTATTACCCATAGCCATACTTCCGTTTCAAGAATGTCAAAGGAAATTAAAGTTCCTTCTTCTCCTTCCGGGCGGTTAATATCTTTTACGTGTGTGAATATGGAAGAATGCGGATCAAGTTTGGAAGGTGTATCAAGATCAAGCAATCTCGGCAAAACGCGCCCATATCCGCTGGAATCAATTATAAATTTGGCATGAATTTCTTTCAGATTGCCATCCTTATCCTTTACGACAGTTGTAGAATTTTTTCCTTCAAATTCAACAGAAATCACCTCAGATTCAAACTCAAGATCGATTCCTTTCCTCACCACTTCCTGTGCCATTGTATTATCAAAGTCGGCGCGTGGAACCTGCCAGGTCCAATCCCAGCCTTTGGAAAACTTATCACTGAAATCAAACACACAAATCTCATTTCCTCTGATAAATCTTGCGCCTAATTTCTTTTCGAAGTTCATAGCATCAAGGCTTTCGAACAAGCCTGCTTCATCAAAATGATCCATCACCCGCGGTATCAAACTTTCGCCAACCACCAGTCGTGGGAACTTTGTTTTTTCAACAACTTTTACCTTAACGTTATTTTTATGCAGATATGAAGCTGAAACACATCCAGAAGGTCCCGCACCTATAACCAATACGTCAACAAATTCCTTTAACATACGTTTAAGTTTTTCCTGTTTTTTTATAGTACTTTTGAGGCCTAAAAGTAGGTTAAAAAATTTCAAAGTAGAAACTAATTTAACGACTTAATTATTAAATAAATGGTTGGATGCGCACTATAAACGAATATCTTAGTTTGGAGGAGTTTGAGTCTGTAATATTTGGAAACGATAAAATAGACATCAGTAAAGCAGTGATTGACAGAGTAAATACAAGTTTTGATTTCTTAAAAGATTTCTCTGTAAATAAAGTAATCTATGGTGTCAATACAGGTTTTGGCCCTATGGCACAATACCGTATTAAAGATTCTGACACCATTCAGTTGCAATACAATCTGATTAGAAGCCATTCGTCGGGAACGGGTAAACCATTAAGCCCGCTTTGTGTGAAATCTGCAATTCTGGCGCGGCTTAATACCTTGTCTTTAGGAAATTCCGGTGTTCATCCATCAGTCATCCAATTGATGAAGGAGCTGATTAACAGAGATATAACTCCGTTAATATTTGAACATGGTGGCGTTGGCGCCAGCGGAGATTTAGTGCAACTGGCTCATCTCGCCTTAGTTCTAATTGGTGAAGGAGAAGTGTTTTATAAAGGAGAAAGAAAAAGCACAAAGGAAATTTTCGCACTCGAAAACCTTGCACCCATCAATGTGGAAATACGGGAAGGCCTTGCCTTAATGAACGGCACCTCTGTGATGACAGGAATTGGGGTCGTAAACATTCATTATGCCAAAAAATTAATTGATTGGTCTATCCAATGTTCCTGTGCTATCAATGAAATTGTAAGTGCTTACGATGATCATTTTTCTGCAGAGCTAAACGGCACAAAAAGGCATAAAGGGCAACAGGAGATAGCGCAAAGAATGCGCGCACATCTTGCTGACAGTCAATTAATCAGAAAACGTGAAGAGCATCTTTATACCGGAGAAAACACCGAAGATATTTTTAAAGAAAAGGTACAGGAATATTATTCGCTGCGTTGTGTGCCTCAAATATTAGGGCCTATTCTGGAAACAACAGACAATGCTGCCCATATCCTGGAAGACGAATTTAATTCTGCCAACGATAATCCAATTATCGATGTTGCCAACAAGCACGTTTATCATGGCGGAAATTTCCATGGCGATTACATTGCACTGGAAATGGACAAATTAAAAATTGCCATTACCAAATTGACAATGCTGGCAGAAAGACAATTAAACTATCTGTTGAATTCAAAAATCAACGAAATGTTACCTCCTTTTGTGAATCTGGGCACGCTTGGATTCAATTTTGGCATGCAGGGCGTTCAGTTTACGGCCACATCCACTACTGCCGAAAACCAGATGTTGTCGAACCCGATGTATATTCACAGCATTCCTAACAATAATGATAATCAGGATATTGTGAGCATGGGAACCAATGCTGCAGTGATAACGGGGAAAGTGATAGAAAATGCATTTGAAGTGCTGAGTATAGAAATGATTACGATTGTGCAGGCTATTGATGCGCTGAACCAAAAAGATTCCATTTCATCTGCCAGCAGGAAATTATATGACGAACTCAGGAAGATCATTCCAACTTTTAAAGAAGATCAGGCTATGTATCCGTTCGTTCAGCAGGTGAAAGATTTCTTAATGAATAGCAAATAGTCATATTGTTTATCAATTAATAAAAGTCAGATGAAAAAATTACTCATTTTATTAGTTTTAGCGTTCAATATTGCCAGTGCACAAGAGTTGGCCCTGGTTAAAAAGAACGGCGAAATGGGCTACCTTACAAAATCGGGAGATTTTGCTATCCAGCCAAAATTTAAAACAGCTAAAAACTTCTCTGATGGCTTAGCCGCTGTTGAAAGCGATGGCAAATGGGGCTTTATTAATACAAAGGGAGACTGGGTTATTCAAGCCAAATTTGAAGACGCTAAATATTTCAACAGCGGTTACTGTGTGGTGTCTCAAAACAAAAGGTGGTTTTATATTAACAAAAAAGGAGAGGAAATAGCAGCGCCTGCCACCGATAAAGTTTTCGATTTTGAGGATGGTGTAGCTTTTATTAAACTTGGCGATAAAGTTGGTCTCATTAACAGTCAGATGAAGGTGATATTAGAGCCGAAATATGACCAGATCAAATCATTCGAAGGCGACTTTGCCCGTGTGAAAAACAGCAATCGTTGGGGTATAATTAATAAATCAGGCAAGGTAGTTGTGGAGGTAATCTATGATGAGATTGGCGATTATTTCAAGGGTGTGACCTGGGCTAAAAATGGCAGTTCCTTCGGGCTTGTTATTGCCGGAAAATTCAAATCGATAGATGGTGTTGAAAAAATCTGGGACTTTGAAAACCAGGATATTACTTACGCCAAAAAGGATGAAAAAATTGGTTTTATTGACCTTAAAGGAAATTGGGTGATTGAGCCAAAATTTGATAAGGCTAAAGGTTTTACAAAAAATCTTGCGCCGGTTTGTGTTGGTAAAAAATGGGGATACATTAATATGAAAGGTAGTTTCGTGGTTGAACCGTTTTACAATGATGCCGAAACTTTCAGCAATGACGGACTGGCACCTGTGAAAGAAAAAGACTGGGGTTTTATTAACGAAAGCGGAAAACTGGTTATCCAGACACAATATGGCATATCTGCCGGCGGCATTTTTTCCATCTTTAAAAAAGACGAGAAAGGCTTTATTGGTGGTCTTGCCAGGGTGAAACTTGGAAATAAATGGGGTTTTATAAAACCTGACGGATCTGTATTAGGAAATCAATGGTTTGATAATGCAGAACCGTTTTGTAAATAAATATTGAGGAATTAAATTATGAAATGTGCAATTGTAACAGGAGGTTCAAGAGGTATTGGTAGCGCCATTTGCCAGAAACTGGCTGTTGACACAAAGTATCATATACTTATTAATTACCAATCCAACAAAGAGGCTGCAGAACAAACGCTCGAAGCCGTAAAAAATCTTGGTGGAACCGGCGAATTGCTAAAATTCAACGTGGCAGATTTTGAAGAAGTAAAAACAGTTTTGGGCAACTGGCAGGAAGCCAATCCGGAAGCAATTGTCGAAACAATTGTGAATAATGCCGGCATTACAAAAGATGGCTTGTTTATGTGGATGTCTCCCGAAGACTGGAGCAGTGTTATCAACACCAGCCTGAATGGATTTTTTAATGTGACCAACTTTTTTATTCAGAAAATGTTGCGCAATAAATATGGCAGGATTGTCAATATTGTCTCTGTTTCAGGCGTGAAAGGCACACCGGGACAAACCAATTATTCTGCTGCAAAGGGCGCAGTGGTAGCCGCTACAAAAGCTTTGGCCCAGGAAGTCGGAAAAAGAAACATTACCGTAAATGCAGTTGCTCCGGGTTTTATCAAAACCGATATGACCAGCCAGCTGGATGAAAAAGAATTAATTAAAATGGTGCCGGCCAACCGGTTTGGCGAAGCAGAAGAAGTAGCCGATCTGGTTAGTTTTCTGGTTTCAAAAAAAGCGGGTTATATCACCGGCGAAGTAGTAAATATTAATGGTGGTATTTATTCTTAATTGTATACGCAGACAGAAATGAACAGAAGAGTAGTTATAACAGGGATGGGTATTTATTCCTGCATCGGCACCTCGCTGGAGGAAGTAAAAGAATCATTGTACCAGGGCAAGTCGGGCATCACCATTGATCCTGAACGCAAAGAATTTGGTTTCCGCTCTTCTTTGACAGGAATGGTTCCCAAACCGGATTTGAAAAATTTATTGAACAGAAGACAACGCATCAGCATTGGCGAAGAAACCGAATATGCTTACATGGCTACCCGCGATGCTTTGGAAAACGCAGGCATCAGCGATTCGTTTTTTGATGAGCATGAAGTAGGAATATTGTATGGAAATGACAGCGTTTCGAAAGCAATCATAGAAGCAACGGACATTATCCGGGAGAAGAAAGATACAACACTGATTGGCTCCGGTGCGATTTTCAAATCGATGAATTCTACCGTAACCATGAATTTATCCACTATTTTTAAATTGAGAGGTATTAACCTGACAGTCAGTGCGGCCTGCGCCAGTGGTTCGCATTCAATTGGTTTAGGCTATTTTTTAATAAAAAATGGTTTCCAGGATATTATTATTTGTGGTGGAGCACAGGAAATCAATAAATATGCCATGAGCAGCTTTGATGGCCTGGGTGTTTTTTCACCAGGAGAAGATGACCCGACCAAAGCGTCAAGACCATTTGATGCCGGAAGGGACGGCCTTGTACCCAGTGGTGGCGGAGCAACCCTAATCCTCGAAAGCTATGAATCAGCGGTGAAAAGAGGTGCAAATATTATAGCCGAAGTAATAGGTTATGGGTTTTCGTCTAACGGCGGGCACATTTCGACGCCCAATGTAGACGGACCATCTATCGCTATGAAACGGGCACTCGAAGACGCTGGTATTCAACCGGCAGCGGTGGATTACATCAATGCCCATGCCACATCAACTCCTGTTGGCGACAGCAACGAAGCAAAAGCTATTTTTGAGGTGTTTGGAGAAAGTAATCCTTTTGTAAGTTCTACTAAATCAATGACTGGTCACGAATGTTGGATGGCAGGTGCAAGTGAAGTTATTTATTCCATCCTGATGATGCGACATTCCTTTATTGCCCCGAATATCAACCTGGAAAATGCAGATGACGACTCTAAAAAATTAAATTTAGTTACAAGTACGTTAAATAAAAAAGTTGATATATTTTTGTCTAACTCTTTCGGGTTTGGAGGCACAAACTCGGCTTTAGTAGTAAAAAAATTCAATTAAAAATAATGAACATAGAAGAGATTATTGAAAAAACGAATCATTTCCTGGTAGATGAATTCGAAGTGGAGGCAGAAACTATTGTTCCTGATGCTATTCTGAAAGACACCCTGGGTCTTGACAGCCTCGACTACGTTGACCTGGTGGTGACGGTGGAATCCAATTTTAAAGTAAAGCTTGTAGAGGCAGATTTTGCCGGCATTAATACATTCCAAAGCTTTTATGACCTTATAGAAAATAAGCTAAACGCTCATTAATGGCTCAATGGGACGGGAAGTCTAAAGGAACTGTTTTAGGGTATAAAATATTCGTTTTTTTTATCAAAAATGTCGGAGTAAGGTCTGCCTATCTTGTCCTTTATTTCGTAGCCTTTTATTATTTTCTTTTTCTCAGAAAAAGCAACAGGGCCATCTTTTATTATTTCAATAAAAGATTAAATTTTTCTTTTTTGCAATCCAAATGGTTGGTATTCAGAAGTTATTACACTTTTGGCCAGACCCTTATTGACAAGGTTTCCATTTCAGCAGGTTTGAGGGAAAAATTTACTTATGAGTTTGACGGGGTCGAAATCCTTAAAAAACTCCTTGCCGAACAAAAAGGCGGCGTCTTAATCAGTGCACACATTGGCAATTTTGAGATTGCAGAGCATTTCTTTGGAGAAATAGACCTTGATTTTAAAATCAATCTGATTACAACTGATCTGGAACATACTGCCATCAAACATTACCTGGAAACCATTTCCAAGAAACCGGCTGTAAAATTTATCATCGTACGAGACGACATGTCTCATATTTTTGATATCAACACAGCGCTTTCCCGCAATGAGTTGGTTTGTTTTACCGGCGATCGCTACTTCGAAGGGGTAAAATGCCTTTCGCAAAACCTGCTCGGAGAAACAGCCCGATTCCCTGCAGGCCCATTCCTTATTGCTTCCAGGTTGAAGGTGCCCGTTGTGTTTGTCTATGTTATGAAAGAAGCCAATCTGCATTATCATCTATATGCACGGGAGGCCGAAGTGAAACATCGCGATGAACAGGCCTTGCTGAGGGCTTATACAGAAAGTGTGGAAGCAATGCTGGAGAAATATCCTTTGCAATGGTTTAATTATTTTGACTTTTGGGACAAACTTGAAAGCTACCCAAATTAAGCACAATCCATATTCAATGTCCCTTTAAAATTAACTATGGAGCATTTTGATTCAATCATTATCGGTTCGGGAGTGGGCGGTTTAGCTACAGCAATATGTCTGGCGCGTGCCGGTCAGAAAGTGCTCGTACTGGAGCAACATTACGTTCCCGGGGGTTGGAGCCATAGTTTCACCTTAGGTGGTCAGCGATTCAGCCCTGGCGTACATTATGTCGGCTTGCTCGACGAAGGACAGTCTACCAACGAATTATACAAAGGCCTTGGCATTGCCAATGACATGGTTTTTTTCAGGATGAACAGAGATGGTTACGAACATTGTCTCATCAACGGAGAAACCATTCATATTCCTATTGGCCTCGATCGTTTCAAAAACAGTCTTTTTAAAAGATTTCCTGCAGAGGAAAAAAATATAATTAAATACCTGACCCTGGTTGAAAATGTGAACAGGGAATTACAATTAATGCCCAAACTGAAAGGCTGGTGGCAGAAAATAACCGTTCCATTCCGCACCAAAAATTTTGGGAAGTTTGCCTTGTTTCCGCTAAAAAAAGTGATTGACTGGCATATAAAAGACCCCTTATTAAAAGCAGTACTGAATGTACAATGTGGCGACCATGGACTTGCCCCGCAAAGAGCTTGTTTTCCGGTGCATTGCTCGGTTATGTATCATTATTTTGATGGCGGATTCTACCCGATGGGCGGTGGTTCCGGCATTATCAAAGCGATGACAAACGGCTTGAAAAAAAATGGTGGGGAAGTGCGCGTAAAACAAAGTGTCCGGCGCATTCTGGTAGAAAACAATACTGCTATCGGTGTAGAATTAGCAGACGGACAAAAAATAACAGCCAACAATGTTGTTTCGAATGCTGACCCGTCTGCCACCTATTTGAAAATGGTGGGTAAAGAATATTTGAGCAAAAAACTCATTAAAAGATTAGCGGCTACAAAATATTCGATTACCACGCTGATTTTGTTTCTGACCCTGGATATGGATGTAACCCAGGCCAATATCGATTCCGGCAATGTATGGATGATGAAAGATGAAAATCTTGACGGGCATTTTGAAGAATTAATGAACCACAATAGCGAAGATGGGGAGGAATTTCCGGCTCTGTTTCTTAGCTGTACAACCTTAAAAGACCCCTCAAGTTATAACGGCAGATACCACAATTTTGAATGTGTAACGTATGCTAATTATGACAATTTAAAATCTTTCAACGACCAGGAGGATTATCATAGCGATGCTTATAAGATTTATAAAGAAAAAATTATAAGCAAATTCATGAACAACATTGAAAAAATCATTCCGGGAGCCAAAAACCATATTGTTCAGGTAGAACTGGGCACACCAAAAACGAATGAGTTTTATATCAATTCAACAAAAGGAAATATTTACGGCACTGAAAAAACGTTGAAACAAGTTGGCCCTTTTGCTTATAAAAACAAAACAGAGATAAAAAATCTGTTTCTTTGCGGTGCAAGCACACTTTCACACGGAGTCGGAGGCGCAACCCATTCCGGAGTGGCGGCAGCGGCGAGCATTTTAGGCTGCGCAAGTGACGATTTGATGATAAAAGATCCGGAGCAGCAACTGCGGATTTATGATGCAGAAGATGAGAAAAACTGGCCAGGCTGGGTGAACGTAAAACGCTCAGACAGAAAAAGGCGATTTAAAGAATCGGTAATTGAAGGTTAATGACTTCCATTAACGAAAAAGGGAATTTATTCTATGAAAAATATTTTATTTATTTATTATACCCAATCGGGTCAATTAGATGAAATAGCTAAAACCTTAAGCAATCCATTGGTACAATCCAATGAAGTGTCGGTTACATTTCATGAAATAAAACCGCAAACGCCATTTCCTTTTCCCTGGGACAAACCTTCCTTTTTCGGCGCCTTTCCGGAGTCATTTTTACAGATTCCTGTTCCAATGAACCCTATTGCAAAAGAAATACTGGATAAAAAATATGATTTGATCATTATAGGTTATCAGGTTTGGTTTTTATCACCTTCTATTCCCATTAATTCATTTTTAAAAAGTCCGGTAGCAAAGGAATTATTACATAACACTCCGGTAGTAACCGTCATTGGCTGCCGGAATATGTGGGTGATGGCTCACGAGAAAATCAAAGGTTTATTACAAGCCAATGGTGCAATTTTGAAAGGAAATATTGCATTGGTGGACAGAGCTCCGAACCTTGTCAGCGTTGTTACAATTGTGGACTGGATGTTTTCGGGAATTAAAAAGCGGCATTGGGGAATATTTCCATTGCCCGGCGTTTCGGAAAAAGATATTCAGGAATCCACTCAATTTGGGGAAATAATTTTAAATTGCTTGCGAAACAACGATTTGGATAATTTACAACATCAGCTTGTTGCAAAGGATGCTGTAAAAATCAGCCCTTATTTGGTGTCTATCGATAAAAAAGCAAGTGTCGTTTTTGGCAAATGGGCTTCTTTTATCATCAAAAAGACAACATCAAGGGCTTTTTGGCTTAAGGCTTTTAATCTGTATCTGTTTCTGGCCATTTGGCTGATATCGCCGATTGTATATGTTTTACATCTCTTAACATATGCTTTTAACGTCAAAAAATATGCAAGAGAGTCAAGGTATTATAAAGGAATTTAGAAGGTAGTTTATGTTTGACGTATACATCACAAGAGCATCAAAATATTTGCCAAATAACCCCGTTTCGAACGACGAAATGGAAAGTTATCTGGGTTTAATCAATGAGGCAGCATCGAAGGCAAGAAGAATTATTCTGAGAAACAATGGCATTATGAGCCGTTATTATGCATTAACAAAAGAAGGAATTCCCACCCATAATAATGCAGAACTGACCAACGCTGCAATTCAATTGCTGTTTGATGAAAATTTCACCGATCAGGAAATGGAATTGCTTTCTTGCGGAACATCCACGCCTGATAATTTTTTACCATCGCATGCCGCAATGGTTCATGGATTACTGAAGAATAAATCTGTCGAGCTGAATTCGTCTACCGGCGTATGCTGTGCAGGAATGAACTCGCTGAAATTCGGATTTCTGTCTGTAAAATCCGGCAACACCAGCAACGCAATCTGCACCGGATCTGAGCGTGTGTCCTCCTGGATGCAGGCCGATAAATTTGAACCGGAAGTAGACAATTTGAAGAAGTTGGAAGAGCAGCCGATTATTGCTTTCAAAAAGGACTTTCTGCGGTGGATGCTGTCTGACGGTGCCGGCGCTTTTTTGCTTGAAAATAAAGCCCGCGGAGAAATTTCCCTGAAAATAGAATGGATGGAATCTTATTCCTACGCATTCGAACTGGAAGCTTGTATGTATGCCGGTGGAGATAAGCTGGAAGACGGCAGTATTAAACCCTGGAGCGATTATCATCCCGACCAGTGGCTGAGCAATTCATTGTTTTCTATCAAGCAGGATGTCAAATTGCTGGATAAAAACATCTGCGAAAAAGCAGCACAAAGCCTGGTAAGTGCGCTGGATAAAAATAAGATGACTGTAGATGCGGTTGATTATTTATTGCCTCATGTTTCTTCCTATTATTTTGTAAGTGGAATTAAAGAAGCTTTAGCAGAAAGAAACATTGTGATTCCCGACGAAAAATGGTTTATGAACCTTAAGAATGTCGGAAATGTAGGCTCTGCGTCTATTTATCTGATGGTAGAAGAATTGATGAATTCGGGTATCCTGAAAAAAGGTGACCGCATCTTATTGTCTGTACCTGAAAGTGGCCGGTTCACCTTCGCTTTAGCTTATTTAACCGTTTGCTAAAATGAATCCGGATATCAAAACTATTACCCTGGGGAAAGAAGAGCTTGCTGCATTATTGCCGCAAAAATTTCCTTTCGTTATGGTCGACAAGATGTTTTCTTTCAGCGAAACAGGCATTCACACCGGATTGAAAGTTGGCAGAGAAAACATTCTTTCGGGAGAACATTTCTTTTCGGAAGCAGGCTTGATAGAACATATGGCACAGTCGGTGGCTTTGCATACCGGATACCAGTTTTTTCTGAGAAACGAACCTGCACCATTGGGTTATATCGGCTCTATAAAAGAAATTGAAATTAAAGGGCTCCCCAAACTGAATGAGGAAATTGAAACTACCGTGGCTATCCTGCAGGAATTTATGGGAATAACTTTAGTTGATATTTCTACCACATTGAACAATATAGAAATTGCCAAAGGACAAATGAAAACTGTACTGGCAAAATAATTTGATTAAAACTGATGCAAACGCCTATCAACATCAATAATTTTTTACCACACCGGGCTCCCATGTTAATGGTAGACCTGGTAATGGAAATCAATGATGAGCGCGTGACCTCAGTTTTTACCATAAACGAGGACAATATTTTTGTAGAGAACGGACTTTTTGCAGAGTCCGGGATGATAGAAAATGCTGCGCAAACATGTTCGGCAATTGTTGGAAAACAATATTTTTTTGACGAAGACGACGAAGCCAACCAGGGAGTGAATGTTATTGGTTTTATCAGTGCGATAAAAACAATGAAAATTCATATTCTACCAAAAGCAGGTACAACTATCACTACCAAAGTTGAGTTGGGCTCAAAGTTTGTTTCGGATGATTACACCATCTGTACGGTGAATTGCAGAACTTTCGATAAGGATTTATTACTGCTGGAAGGAGAGATTAATTTGTTTATTCAAGAAACGGGGAATGAGAAAGAACGAAGTGCCGCAAGATGAAAGTAATTTATCAAAAAGCAATGTAAAAGAACTTTGCTATGCGGTAGACGAAAACGGTAATTATACCACAGAACTGAGCAGCGGCTGGGAACCCAAAGCCATTGCCCTGAGCAATTCTATGGATGATATCAATGAGCGGATTGAACTTGCAAAACAACAGATTAAAGAAGGTAAATCAAGCCCGATTGTTTATTATATGGAGCGCAGCAGAATGGACCTGGGTATTTTGAGCAGCTATGTAGGGATTTGGCAATGGCGGGTGAAAAGACATTTCAAACCATCTGTCTTCCGCAATTTAAGCGACCGCATCCTGCAGAAATATGCTGCTGCTTTTGAAATAAGTGTAGCGGAATTAAAAAACTTTAAAACAGATTAATGAATACTGATTTTACACATCATCAATCTGCACATTGCGAAAATGGCGTTGCATCTAATTTGCTTCGTCATAATGGCCTGAACATCAGTGAGCCAATGGTTTTTGGTATTGGTTCAGGCTTGTTCTTTATCTATCTGCCTTTTATTAAAGTCAATCACGCACCCGCTATCAGCTACAGGCCAATGCCGGGATTAATATTTAACCGCCTGGCAAAAAGGCTGGGCCTCAAAATCAAGCGCCAGAAATTTGCCAGCGAGTCAGGCGCAGCTGCAGCTTTGGATGAAAATCTGCGGAACAATATTCCAACAGGGTTGCAGGTAGGCGTCTACAATCTTACCTATTTCCCGGACGAATACCGGTTTCATTTCAATGCACATAACCTCGTTGTGTACGGCAAAACGGAAACAGATTATTTAATCAGCGACCCGGTCATGCAAAATGTAACGACACTTACCCATGCAGAACTGAATAAAGTACGCTTTGCCAAAGGAGCATTTGCCCCTCGTGGTCAGATGTATTATCCCATACAAATTCCTGCACATGTCGACCTGAAAAGTGCGATAATCAAAGGCATTAAAGCGACCTGTAACGTAATGTTGGCACCCGTTTTCATTGTGGGTGTAAAAGGTATAAAATATGTGGCCGGACAAATAAAGAAATGGCCAAAAAAATATGGCACTAAGAAGGCCAACCACTATCTGGCACAAATGGTGCGGATGCAGGAAGAAATAGGAACCGGTGGCGGTGGATTCCGGTTTATTTATGCCGCATTTCTGCAGGAAGCATCCGTCATCTTAAATAATGAAAAATTAAAAGAATTGTCAGCTGAAATGACTGTGATTGGCGATTTGTGGCGCGACTTTGCAGTGGAGGCTTCAAGAATATACAAGAACCGCAGCACACAAAACGATGCTTATAATAAAGTGTCAGACCAGCTTTTGCATATTGCAGAACTGGAAGGTGCTTTTTTCAAAAAATTAAAAAACGCTATCAGCTAAACTTCAGCTTTGCAACCTTTAATAGAAATATCGCAATTGAGCAAAAAGTACAAAGATGCAGAAATGTACTCTTTGCATCCGCTCGATTTGTCTGTTCAGGAAGGTGAAATTTATGGATTACTCGGGCCAAACGGCGCAGGCAAAACAACCTTAATTTCGATGCTCTGCGGATTGATAAAACCTACATCAGGCAACTTTACCATTCAGCAACTTTCTTATGCAAAAAATGCTTTCGACATTAAGAAAATTATTGGCGTAGTTCCACAGGAATATGCACTGTACCCTACTTTAACGGCACGCGAAAATCTGCTGTATTTCGGAAGTATGTATGGTTTGAAAAACAAACACCTGAAGGATTCGGTCGATGAAAGCCTTGCTTATCTGGGTCTGATAAAGTTCGCAGATAAGAAAATTGAAACTTTTTCCGGAGGGATGAAACGCAGGGTGAATCTGATTGCAGGCATTCTGCACCATCCAAAGGTTTTGTTTCTGGACGAACCGACTGTTGGTGTGGATGTTCAATCAAAAAACGCCATTATTGAGTATCTCAAATTGTTGAATACGCAAGGAACAACTATTATTTATACTTCCCACCATTTAACAGAGGCACAGGATTTCTGCACGCAGATTGCCATTTTAGACAGAGGAAAAATATATGCCCGGGGCACTCCGGCAGATCTGATTGCGAATGTACCTGAGGCCAGAAATCTTGAAGATGTCTTTATATCATTAACCGGAAAAGAACTGAGAGATGATGTATAAATTAATGATGTCTGTCAAAAAGGAATTTCTCCTGCTGCGCCGCGATTTTGGCGGGCTGGTCATTCTTTTTATTATGCCCTTGGTGTTGATTATTACTGTAACACTGATTCAGGACAGCACCTTTAAAAAAGTAAGCGATTCAAAAATTCCGATTTTACTGGTCGATGCAGATCACGGAAATGTTTCCCAATCTATTTTAAAAAACCTGGAAGGCAGCAATGCATTTTCCATCGTAACAAAAATTAATAACACTCTGGTGACAGAAGAGGTCGCACAGGAAGCTGTTTTGAAAGGGAAATACCAGATGGCCATTATCATCCCTGAAAACCTGAGTAAAGATCTTCAACTAAAAATTGATCAGAATGTAGAAAAAATACTGGGCAGTTTTGGATTAAGCGATACACTGGCGAAGAAAACCGAACCCAAAATTATTTCAGAGAAAGAAGTCAAACTTTATTTTGACCCGGCAGTACAACCCACTTTTAAAAATGCTGTGATGAGCTCTATCGACAAAATGATTGCGCAGATAGAATCCAGTTCCATTTATGCAAGCTTTAAAGATCAATTGGGTGATGATAATTCCAACACATTTGAACAGAAAAGCTTTATCACTTTTAAGGAAATAATGCCCCGGGCCAACAACCAGGAAATCATTCCAAATTCTGTACAGCATAATGTGCCGGCCTGGTCTTTATTTGCCATTTTCTTCATCGTTATTCCTTTATCCATCAATATTGTAAAGGAAAAAACACAGGGAACCTTTGTACGCCTG
>DLGS01000295.1 GCA_002482815.1 Bacteroidetes bacterium UBA7688 | reverse complement strand
GAAAAAGATGATTGGGTAAGCCCCTATTACCGTGATGAAAGTATGATGCTGGGAATGGGACATCGTCCTTATGATATGATGCTTCAACTGCTGGCAAAAGGTGACGACCCCTTTACCGGAGGCCGTGCTTACTACAACCATCCCAATAGCCGCAGAGAAGATCTGCCTAAAATAATACACCAAAGCAGCGCAACCGGAATGCAGGTTATTCCTACAACCGGCCTTGCACAGGGGATTAAATATCAGGAAACACAAAAACTGAAAGATTACGAAATACCACCGGTTGTTATCTGCTCATTGGGCGATGGCAGCGTTACGGAAGGCGAAGTGAGTGAGGCATTTCAATTTGCCTGTCTTCATCAACTACCGATTATTTACCTGGTTCAGGATAATGAATGGGGCATTTCTGTTAGTAGCGACGAAGCGCGTACGATGAATGCGTATGAATATGCTGCCGGTTTCAAAGGAATGGAACGCGTGCAGGTAGATGGCAGCGATTTTGAAGACGCCTACAAAACAATGGAATACACCATCGATTGGGTGCGCAAAGAACGTAAGCCGATTTTGGTTCATGCAAAAGTACCCTTGCTTGGTCATCACACTTCAGGTGTGCGCAAAGAATGGTACCGTACCGAAGAAGATTTGGCCAAACACTATGCAGACGATCCTGCTGTTAAGCTGCGCAAGAAATTGTTGGGCAAAGGTGTAAAAGAAGATGTTTTAATAAAAATAGAAGCTGAGGAGAAAGAATTTGTAGCAAAAGAGTTTGCTGCTGCTGTAGCCGCTCCGGAACCGGATGTGGCAAGTGTGAGCGACCATGTTTTCACCCCAACTCCTGTAACTAAGGAATCCGGGAATCGAAGTCCTGAAGGAAAAGAAAAAAGTATGATGGTGGATTCTGCATTGCACGCCATCGAAGAGATATTGAATGAATATCCCAATGCCTTGTTTTACGGACAGGATGTAGGTAAAAGATTAGGTGGTGTTTTTCGCGAAGCGGCTACCCTTGCCGAAAAATTTGGTGATGAGCGTGTGTTTAACACTGCCATTCAGGAGGCGTATATAATCGGATCTACAATCGGTCTGAGCGCATTGGGATTAAAACCAATCGTAGAAGTTCAGTTTGCCGATTATATTTATCCGGCCATCAACCAGCTGGTTACCGAAATCAGTAAATCATGTTACCTGAGCTGCGGCAAATTTCCGGTGAGCTGCATTCTGCGTGTGCCCATCGGTGCTTACGGCGGTGGAGGTCCTTACCACAGCGGGAGTGTAGAAAGTACTTTAGCCACCATTAAAGGCATCAAAATAGCGTACCCTAGCAATGTTGCTGATATCAAAGGATTGATGAAAGCGGCTTTGCTGGATGGCAATCCGGTCGTGATGCTGGAGCATAAAGGCCTTTATTGGAGCAAAGTTCCGGGTACGGAAGATGCCCGTATGCCGGAGCCGGACAGCGATTATGTATTACCTTTTGGTGTAGGAAATGTGGTCGTTGAAGCCAGTGAAGAGAATATTGACAATGGCGAATCATTGTGCATTATTACCTACGGAATGGGTGTGTATTGGGCCAAGAATGCTGCAAAGCAATTTGAAGGTCAGGTTGAAATAATTGACCTGCGAACTATTTATCCTTGTGATGAGGAACTGGTTTATAAAACAGTCCGTAAACACGGAAAATGCATTGTATTGACGGAAGAGCAATTGCGGAATTCGTTCTGTGAAGCTTTAGCCGGTCGTATTGCTCAAAATTGTTTTGCGAGCCTGGATGCACCGGTGCAAACCATTGGTGCACTTGACTTACCGGCCGTTCCGATGAACATGGGACTTGAAGCCACTATGCTGCCAAACGCAGAAAAAGTTGCCGATAAAATTAAATGGTTATTGAATTTCTAGACAATTCCGGGATTGCTGATTTTATTGTAATGGAATCAGCAATCCTTCCGGATAATTGATTTGCTCCAGGTATAATCCAAAACCCGGCACACTAAAATCAGCCTTACTGCAATCTTTCGATTCAATGATTGCCTTAAATTCTTCGAACGAATATTTGCCCCTTGCCACACGTAATTGTGTACCAACTAAAGCCCGCACCATTCCACGCAAAAAACGGTTTCCCCACACGACATAATGTAATTCATTCCCTACAGTCTGCCACTCTGATTTATACAAGGTACAATTGTAAGTTTTGGTTTGTGCATTGCGTTTACTGAAAGTTTCAAAGTCAGTATACTTCATTAATAAGGCTGAAGTCTGGTGCAGTATTTCTTTGTCAATAGAATAAGGAAAAAGCAAAGCTCTTTCGAATAAAAATGGATCTTTCTGAAAATAAATACGATAACGATATTGACGGCTCGTAGCTTCGAAACGTGCATTGGCTGCAGGATCGCTGGCTTTGTAAATATGCTTTACCGACATTGTTGACGGTAAAATTGCATTCAGATTATACAGTATTTTATGGTCTAAATTTTCTTCGAGATCTAGGTGATAAAAGTTGCACAATGCGTGTACACCTTCATCTGTGCGACTGGCACCTAATGTATCAACAGGCTTCCGGAGGAATAAAGACAAAGCCTTATTTAACTCACCTTGTACAGTAATTTGCGCACCTTGAATTTGTGAGCCGTGAAACGCAGTTCCATCATATTGGACTTCAATAAAATATCGGTTCATATAGCAGATTGGAGAGCCAGGACAAGGAACAAAAGATTTTACAATTAGCTCAAATGATTAACACGTTAAGCGAAGTTGAAAATAAGCTTAAAGCCGACTGTATTCTTCGACAAGTCTCAGAATAAACTGCCTGAAATGTTACAGAATTTGATGCAGCTGTTAAAAAAAAAAATTAAAACATTTTACGGAAACACCTCTTACGCTTGTGCTGAATGTGATCGTAAGTTTTCCAATTATTAATGGCCTTTTCGTTTGTTTCCAACATTCCTGTTGTTTCAACATAATCTACGCCATGTGCCATCAAAACCTTACTCAGCTCGGTTATCAACAATGCGCTCACTCCTTGCGATTGCCAGCTGGGATGAATG
This sequence comes from Bacteroidetes bacterium UBA7688, assembly GCA_002482815.1. Classification (GTDB taxonomy): domain Bacteria; phylum Bacteroidota; class Bacteroidia; order Chitinophagales; family Chitinophagaceae; genus Rurimicrobium. The sequence goes on along the minus strand of DLGS01000295.1, from coordinate 3,050 downwards.
GCTGTTAACAGTAAATCTGCCACTTTTGGTTTCTTTAATGCCTGTGTAATATACCACCATCCCAATGGGAACAATTTACCATTCGCTTTTTGCATTGCTTCGCTTAGTGATGGCAAACTGATGATAAAACCAACAACATTATTCTCTTTATCTTCCACCACCTTTACAAATTGCGGATTGAGTATCTGGAAATACTTTTTGATGTAAAAATCACTGAGCTCCTGGTCCATTTGAACGAAGCCAAACAAGTCGCCGAACGCTATATTCAACAGTTCGAAAATCTTTTGTGCATACGCCTTCAGTTCTTCCCGATTATTGAAATGAATTACTTTAAGACCGTAACGATTCTTAATCATATCATTCAGTTTCAAAGCCTTTTCGGGTAATTGTTTTTCCTGCTTCAGGCGAAACTCAACCCAATCCATTTCCTTATCATATCCGGCTGCTTCAAAATGACTTTTATAATAGGGCAAATGATATTCGGATGCTATGGACGGCAAATGGTCGAAACCTTCAATTAATATGGCCTGATGATCGAGATTGGTAAAACCCAAGGGACCGTTCACACCTTTCATCCCTTTTTCTTTCGCCCATTTCTCTACCGTTTCCAGTAAAAGTGCACTTACTTTTTTATCATCTACAAATTCGATACGGCTCACACGGCAAAGTTGTTCGCCGGTTTTTTCATTGTATGGCTTATTGATGATAGCCCCTACCCTTCCAACAATTTTTCCATTGTCCAATGCAATCCAAAACTGAGCGTCACAATGTTTAAATGCTGGATTTGTAGCAGGTTGCAGTGCATTCAGCTCATCGTTTTTCATTGGCGGAACCCAAAACTTATTGCCTTTGTATAAATTAAAGGGAAATTGAACAAAGGCTTTAAAATCAGCAGGATCAGAACACGGTTTTATAACTAAAGACATTAATCTGGAATTGAGGTGGAAAATTTGATGAAGCAAGATAAGTGTTTTTAGCAAAAGTGCTTTTGCTAAAATTAATGCGGCATAATTGACCACAAAAAAAAGTCATTCCATAAGAAATGACCTTCTCTGTTTTCTTTTAAGCATTTTTATTTCCCTTCCGAAAGAATGTTTATATCAATTAAAGCAATCCTTTCCTGCTCTTCTTTAATTCGTTTTAATTTTTTACCGTAGGATAATTTTGTTATCAGGACGAATAAAACAGGTACAATGAAAATGGCCAGGGTTGTTGCCGCTAACATTCCTCCAAATACAGTCCAGCCAATGGTTTGACGGGAAACTGCCGCTGCTCCGCTGGCAAATGCCAAAGGCAAAACGCCTAAAATAAAGGCAAGAGATGTCATAATAATCGGACGTAAACGAAGGTTGACTGCCTGTATAGTTGCTGCGACAATATCGACGCCATGATCTACCCGTTCCTTTGCAAATTCCACAATCAAAATTGCATTTTTAGCGGCCAGTCCAATTAATGTGATCAAACCAATCTGTGCATAAATATTGTTGGTAAGGCTTGGCAAACACAACAAAGTAAGAATGGAGCCGAATGCACCAACAGGCACAGCAAATAACACAGAGAATGGTATGGACCAACTTTCGTAAAGAGCAGCCAGAAAAAGGAACACAAACACAATGGAAATTGCAAAGATGATACCGGTACTGCTGCCTGCAGAAATCTCCTCACGACTTAACCCTGAAAATTCATATCCATAACCGGCAGGTAAGGTTTTGGCAACATCTTTCAATGCTTCAATGGCTTGACCACTGCTGAACCCGGGTTTTGGTGAACCATTAATCTCAACAGACCGGTAAATATTATAGTGGGAAATCAAGGATGGGCTTTCTACAACCTTAACGGTAACCAGTGAACTCAAAGGAATCATACCGCCTACATTATTTCGCACAAAAAACTGGCTGAATTCATTGATAGAACTTCTGAAACTACTGTCGGCCTGTGCCATTACACGAAAGTTACGACCGTAAATATTGAAATCATTGATGTAACTGCTACCCATTAAAGTAGACATGGTACTGTAAATATCAGACACGGAAACGCCCATTTTTTTTGCTTGTTCTTTATTAACATCCACCTGATAACTGGGTGTGTGCGTGGTAAAAAAAGTGTAAGCCATGCCAATTTCGGGACGCTTATTGACTTCTGCTAAAAAGCTTTTGGCGACCGTTTCAAATTTCTGAATGTCATCCGTGCTGGTTGTTTGTTGCAACTCAAAAGTAAACCCGGCAGTTTGTCCTAAACCGGGAATAGCGGGAGGAGCAATTACAAGAATACGCGCTTCCTTAATATCGCTGGTCTTCTTTCTTATTTCCGCAATAATATTCTCGAGTTGCAACTCTTTTGTTTTACGGTCATCCCAGGGATGAAGGTTTACAAATAAAGTACCCACATTGGATTTGTTGGAAAAACTAATGATATTCAAACCAGCCAGTCCACCCACCAACCGTACGCCAGGAACGGACTGCACCCGCTCCAAAACTGTTTTCAACATTTCTTTACTTCTGGTTGTAGAAGATGCTTCAGGCAATTCATACGTCACAAAAAGACGTCCTTCATCTTCAGAAGGAATAAATCCCGATGGTTTTGCTTTGAACATAAAGATCAGTCCAACGAATAAGCATCCAAGGAAAATCAAAACCATTGGCGTAGCACGAATCCACCTTGCCACACCTTTTGTGTAAGACCGATTGAACTTTCCGAAGCCCTTATTAAACCAATCAAAAAACTTATCCAATGAAGTTTTTTTAGCGCTTTTATCTTTTGAAGGCTTCAGCATCAGGGCGCACAAAGCGGGCGTTAAGGACAATGCAACGAATGCGGAGATCATTACAGAAACCGCGATGGTAATTGCAAATTGTTGGTATAAACGGCCAACTATACCCGGAATGAAACCTACCGGAACGAACACCGCTGCCAGAATCAATGCGATGGCGATAACCGGTCCCGAAATATCCTTCATTGCTTTTTTTGTTGCCTCTTTTGGAGACAATTTATCGTGGTCTATATAATGCTGAACAGCTTCCACAACCACAATAGCATCATCTACCACAATA
>DLGS01000294.1 GCA_002482815.1 Bacteroidetes bacterium UBA7688 | reverse complement strand
ATCCGGGTTCAGGTGCATGGTAGGCAGGGGCAGAATCGCGCGCCCGAGTTGCTGCTCCACCTGTTGCAGGTGATTGAGGTAGAGGTGCGTATCCCCGCCCGTCCATACAAAGTCGCCCAGACCCAGCCCGCACTCCTGAGCCACCATCATCGTCAGCAGGGCGTAACTGGCAATGTTGAAAGGTACCCCCAGAAACACATCGGCGCTGCGCTGGTAGAGCTGGCACGAGAGCTTGCCGTCGGCCACGTAAAACTGAAACAGCGCGTGGCAGGGCTGCAACGCCATCATGTGCAGGTCGGCCGGATTCCAGGCCGAAATGATCATGCGCCGCGAATCGGGGCTCCTTTTTAACTGGTCCAATACTTCCTGCAATTGATCGATTTTCTTGCCGTCGGGGCTCGACCAGCACCGCCATTGCTTGCCATACACCGGGCCGAGATTGCCTTCCTCATCGGCCCACTCGTCCCAGATTTTCACCCCGTTTTCTTTCAGGTACTTCGTGTTGGTATCGCCTTTCAGGAACCACAGTAATTCGTGAATGACGGAACGCATGTGGACTTTTTTGGTCGTCACCAGCGGAAACCCCTCCGCCAGATCAAAGCGCATCTGGTAGCCAAACACACTGATAGTACCTGTCCCGGTACGATCCTGTTTTTCTACACCATTGTCTAATATATGCTGAAGGAGCTGAAGATATTGTTGCATAACGTGTGCGAAATTAAACAAGTTTAGCATATTGCTCCCGATGTTGTAAATTGCACCAAAATTTAACGGTTATTATCCCATGAGCATTACACTTTCAATCGTAATACCAGCTTATAATGAAGGCGCAACTATTCATAATATTTTGAATAAAGTGAAAGCTGTAAATCTTATTGGTGGCATACAAAAGGAAGTCATAATTGTAAATGATTGTTCGAAGGATAATACTGAAGAGGCAATTTTTACCTATAAGAAAGCTAATCCTGATTTACCAATTGCCTATTTTGCCCATGAAGTAAATCAGGGTAAAGGTGCTGCCTTGCATACCGGAATTAAAAATGCTACAGGTGAATATGTCATTATTCAGGACGCAGATCTTGAGTATGATCCGAATGAATTTAATTTGTTGTTGCAACCGATTCTTGACGGTTTTGCTGATGTTGTCTATGGTTCAAGGTTTATGGGTGGAAATCCGCACCGCATATTGTTTTTCTGGCATTCCATCGGCAATAAAATGCTGACAATGATGAGCAATATGTTAACCAATCTCAACCTTACTGATATGGAAACCTGCTACAAGTTATGTCGCAGAGAAGTTATCCAAAGCCTTAATTTAAAGGAAAAGAGGTTTGGGTTTGAACCTGAAGTAACCGCCAAATTGAGTCGCGTTCCGAAAGTGCGCATTTATGAAGTTGGAATTTCCTACTATGGCCGCACTTATGAAGAAGGAAAAAAAATTGGTTGGAAAGATGGTTTTCGCGCAATCTGGTGCATTATGAAGTATAATATCTGGGCGAAATAAATTCTGAATTACAATGCCGGTCATCCTCCCTGTTAATGGCATAATGCCACAAATTCCTGAAGATTGTTTTATTGCACCAAACGCCACAATAGTGGGTGACGTCGTAATGGGCAAAGATTGCAGCGTATGGTTCAATGCCGTTATTCGTGGAGATGTGAATAAAATCCGCATGGGTAATAAGGTTAATATTCAGGACGGAGCCTGCATTCACTGCACGTTTGAAAAGACAGAAACTATTCTCGGAAACAGTGTTTCAGTAGGGCATAACGCCATTGTTCATGGATGTGTTGTAGAAGATAATGTGCTGATTGGAATGGGGGCGATTGCAATGGATAACGCACATATCGGTACTGGCAGTATCATTGCTGCCGGAGCTGTTGTTTTGGAAGGGACAATAGTACCGCCTGGCAGTATTTTTGCCGGCGTTCCGGCCAAAAAAGTTAAAGATGTAAGTCCGGAATTAATGAAAGGCGAAGTGGAAAGAATTGCCAATAATTATCTCAAATACAGCAGCTGGTTTAAATAATGGGAAAAGCACTTGACATTGCAAGGTTCCTGTTTTTCTGCATTCTTTTGCCGGCTACCGTCTTTGCTCAAAAACAAACTCCGGAGATTTTTTATCCCGCAATTGGCAGTAAATTGCCATCTTTTGAAATATTATTATTAGACGGGGAGACAATTGTGAATACCGGTACCATTAATAATAACAGGCCAACAGTTTTCTTATTATTTAGTCCTGATTGCAGTCATTGTGCCGAAATTTCCCTTGGCTTGACGCAGAACATTTCATCCTTTGATTCAGTGAACCTTTGTTTGCTTTCTGCACCTTTACCCATTATTGCCATCAAGCAATTTGCTGCGAGGAATAAATTATTGGAATTTGAGCAAATAACCCTTGGTCAGGATATGACTTTTTTCTTTGCCAACTTTTTTCATACAAAAACGGTTCCTTTTGCAGCTATATATGACAAAAATAAAAGGTTGGTAAAAATGCTGAAAGAAATTAAAAGCGTTGACGAACTTTTATCCGAAGTGAAAGCAATTAAGTAAACTTTTCGCGACAGGGCTTATTTAAATTGCAAAACCTTTGCAGGCTGCATTCTGCGAACATATAAAGTGGGCAACCACATACAAATTACAGTAATCAGTATAGTCGCAATATCAACTAATAAAATGTAACCAATATTGAGGCTCATGGGAACAGTGTCCATAAAATAGGTGCTCTCTGTCATTTTCAGGAAACCGTATTGTTGTTGTGCAAGACAGACGCCTATCGCAAAAATATTTCCAAAAAGAACCCCCAGTCCTCCCGTCAGCAAGGCAATATACAGGAAGATTTTTTGGGTCGAACCGTTATTAAGACCCAGCGCCTTAAGTAATCCGGTAATATTGGCCCGCTCCACAATTAAAATCAGCAATGCCGCTCCCAGACTGATTGTTGCCACAATACTCATGATGATCAACAATACCCGTACAGTAAGATCCTGAACATTTAACCAATCAATGATGCCTGGGTAAATATCAGTGATTGTTTCTGTGGAAAGCTCTGAATTTTTGAAAATTCTGTCTGCTATTGCCGGTGCAAAATCTTCATTCTTTGCAGTTATCTGATATCCATTAATCTGATCGGCAGTCCAGTTGTTGATATGTTGCAGTAAACGGATGTCGCAAATCCCAAAATATTGGTCCACATCTTCCATGCCTGTGTGGTAAAGGCCTGCGATTTTCAATTTCCGGATTCGGGGCATTGTCGAGCCGGTCTCCAGAAAATATAAAAGCACATCATCGCCAATATGAAGGAACAATTTGTTCGCTGTTGTTTTAGAAATTATTATTTCACGGGAATAGCTGGTGTCAGCATAATTCAGCTGCTTTCCTTTCAGATTTAAAGATGGTGGGATAGTATAATCTTTTGATATGCCTTTCAATTTCAAACCTTCCATTTGTCCCTTAAACTGTAAAATAGCCGGGCGTAATGCGAACATTGAAACGCTTTTTACATTGGCATCTGCCTGAATCATTGATACTACTGAACTGCTGTAGGATACAGGTTTTTCAGCAATAATATTTGCAGGGTTGTCATTGTATGGAACAACTAAAACGTGCCCCCAAAAACTATAAATCTTGTCCCGGATAACACTTTTAAATCCTCCGACCACACAAACAGAAAGAATCATTACAGCAACGCTGAGAGAAGTTGCGATAATGCCCATTTTAATAATAAAGGAAGAAAAGGCTCCTTTCTGCTTTATCAGATATCGGCTGGCTATAAATAAGGGAAGATTCACCTTGCAAAGCAAGGAAAAAAATCAATACGAATTGTTTGCACAGTTTCACCCTGTCAAACAGAAATCAAGCCCGCCTTTTAGCTTATCTTTGCGGCCTAATTTTTTATAGCATTATGAATCGCATTTTTATTCTGACATGTTTATGTTTATTGACCTTGAGTTCCTGCCAGGATGCACGTATTTATGACAACAAAGAGTGGGGTAAATATTTTGAGGACGCCGGCATAAAAAATGCAGGTTTCATTTTGCGCGACCATACGCAAGATGCGGTTCATTATTATAATCTGAATAGAGATACTGCCCATTTTACGCCGGCTTCTACCTTTAAGATTTTCCTGTCGCTGGCAGCGCTTGAATTAGGTGTTGTGCAGGATGATAAATTTATAATTCCCTGGAATGGCGAAGTGACAAAACATCCGGAATGGAACAGAGATATGAATTTGCGAGAGGCCTTCGAGACCAGTTCTGAACCATATTTTAAAGAAGTTGCAAGACGCATCGGTAAAGAAAGGTTGCAACAGTTTCTGGACACGGTACGTTATGGTAATAAAACAATCGGGGATTCAGTTGCGACTTGCTGGACCGATAATTCACTGAAAATTTCGGCAGATGAACAGGTTGGTTTTTTAAAGAAATTATACTTTAATCAATTGCCTTTTACCGATCGTAGCCAAAGGATTGTCAGAAGCCTGATGCTGCACGAGACAGCCAATGGCCGTAAACTTTATTATAAAACAGGTTGGGGACAAACGCCAACAAATCAGATTTTATGGGTGGTTGGCTTTGCAGAATATGAAATGAAAGTAAAAGAGCAAAAAGGCTCGATGAATAAAAGTGATGTGCGCGAATACGTTTACTTTTTTGCGCAAAATTTTGATGTCGCCAAAGAGGATACCAGCATGGAATATACCCAAAAGCGCATTGCAATTCTGAATAAAATTCTGACAGATTACACTTCTAAAAAGAACCAAACCAAATAATGAAACATATAGCTATATTGTCATCAAGCGTCCGTGAAGGAGCCAAGAGCCCGCGTGTTGCGCGTTATTTCCAACAATATATAACGTCTAACAATCTTGCGGAAGTTTCTATTATTGATCTGGCAGAATATGATTTCCCGATTTTTAATGAACGCCTGAGGTTTCAAAAAAATCCATCTGAGAAAGTGTTGGATTTTGCATCAAAAATTACAGCTGCAGATGCAATTCTGATTGTTACACCGGAGTATAATGGTGGCTATCCCGCGAGCCTTAAGAATGTAACGGATTTGCTTTATGATGAGTGGAAACGCAAGCCAATAGCTGTTTCGATGGTTTCTGCAGGAGCTTTTGCCGGAACGCAGGTCATTACTTCCCTGTTGTTTACGCTATGGAAAATTGGCGCAACAATGGTGCCAACCATGTTTCCGGTTGCTACTATCGAAAAATCTTTTGACGAGCAGGGAAATGCTATGGATAAAGAGGCAACGGACAAACGTGCAGGCGCATTTATCAATGAACTGTTGTGGTATACTGAAAAATTAAGTAGCTAAGATGCCTGGACAAACTGAGCATATCATACTATTTGATGGAGTTTGCAATTTATGCAACGGTTCAGTTCAGTTTGTAATTCGCAATGATAAAATGAAGCAATTTAAATTTGCTTCGCTGCAATCGGCCAAAGGGCAGGAATTACTTGCTGCCGGTGGTTTCGATCAACATAAATCAGATAGTTTCGTATTGATTTCGGGAGGAAATTATTACACACAATCTACTGCGGCACTCAGGGTGATGAAGTTGTTGGGCGGTAGATTTTCTTTATTGTATGGTTTAATTATTGTTCCAAAATTTATTCGGGATGGAGTGTATAATTTAATTGCCAGAAACCGTTATAAATTGTTTGGAAAAAGGGATGAGTGCATGATTCCTACTGCTGAATTGAAAAGCAGGTTTTTGTAATTTTTTAAAAAGCGTAAATAAAAAAGGCACCCAACAGCTGTTGGGTGCCTTTTAAATGTTGTATAAAAAACTAGCTTTCCGGAACTACCAGTCGGAATCCCATACCGTGGATATTAACGATTTCTACAGAAGAATCGTCTTTCAGGTATTTGCGCAATTTAGCAATATAAACATCCATACTGCGGCCATTGAAGTATGTATCACTGCCCCAGATGCGCTTTAGCGCCTGCTCACGGGGAAGCAAATCATTTTTATATTCGGCCAGCATCAACAATAATTCATTCTCTTTTGGAGAAAGTGTTTGTGTTGTTCCGTCTGCAGTAAGCGAGCGGATTTTGCTGTTGAAGTCGTACTTGCCTATTTTAAATTCTATTTGTGAATGTTGTTTTTCATTGAGTTCCTGGTTGCGTTTCAGCACAGCTTTGATTTTGTGCAGTAACACATCACTGTCAAATGGTTTGGTGATATAATCGTCAGCGCCCAATTTGTAGCCGTTCAAAATATCATCTTTCATACTTTTTGCAGAAAGGAAAAATAATGGAATGTCCGGGTCTACATTGCGAATTTCTTCAGCAAGGGTAAATCCATCCATATTAGGCATCATCACATCAAGCAGGCAGATATCAAATTTTTCACGGCGGAAAGCGGCAAGCCCCAAAATACCATCGCGGCAAAGTTCTACGATAAGGTCGTTCAGTTCAAGAAAATTTTTGAGTACAATACCAAAGTTGGTATCATCTTCGACGAGGAGCACTTTTGATTTTTCTTTTTCCATATTAATTTTAGTTTCGATTATTCAAATGTAAAGGAACGTAGGTGTAGAACCTAGATTATCTTAACAAATTTACATTTTTGCTAACTTTTGCCATGCTCCGCCTAAATTACTGATGAGATCACCTGCATTCATTGCCTGCTGACCCTGGAATTGTTCAGCAATATCACCCGACAATCCGTGAAGGAAAACCCCCAGCAATGCAGCGTGTTCGGCTTTGTATCCTTGTGCCAGCAGTCCGGCCAACATGCCTGTTAAGACATCTCCGCTTCCTCCTTTTGCCATTCCGGCATTGCCGTTGGTATTATAAAAGCAATCTCCTTCCGGTGTTGCAATCACCGTCCTGTGTCCTTTTAATACAATACAAACCTTATAGCGCATCGCCTGCATCCGTATATGTTCAACACGCTGCATGCTATTGATGCTTTTGCCAAACAAGCGGTCACACTCACCAACGTGCGGAGTAAGAATCGAATTTTCCGGAATCTTATTCATCAGTTCAATGTGTTGTGCCAGAATGTTCAACGCGTCTGCGTCAAATACAGTTGGTTTATTGCAGTGTTCTACAAAACTAATAAAGGCGTTTGCGGTTGCTTCTTCAGAGCCCATTCCAATGCCAATGCCAAATGAGCTTGCAGCGTCAGCCTGTTCAATGTTTTCTATGAAATTTTCACCTGAAGTAATACACATGGCTTCCGGTGCAGCAGTCTGAATAGCGGTATAATTTTGTTGCGGAACGATGCTTGTAACCAAGCCCACACCNNNNATACACCTGACCTCAGCGCAGCTCTGGTAGACAATATTGCAGCGCCACCTTTCCCTTTACTTCCTCCGATAATAAAGGTGTGCCCGTGTTGATTTTTGTACGAAAAGTTTGCTTTTTTCTTAATAAATGATGCAACCAATTCAGCATCGATGGTTTGATAATGCGTGTGTGTACCTTCAATAAACGCCTCGTGCAATCCAATATCAAGCAAATGAACCTGGCCGGAATATTGCTCAGTTTCGGGATGAAGAAAGCACCTTTTCATTAATTGAAAAGAAAGTGTTTCGTTTACGGCAATTATAGCTGCTGAATCATCAAGAATATTATCGGCGGGCATTCCACTGGGAATGTCAATTGCAATCTTGTAATTGGGCAGATGATTGATGTGTGCGAAAAAATCGGCCAGCCATCCTTCAACTGTTCTGTTTATTCCGCTACCCAGAACAGCATCAATGAGCACAACATTCTCCTGCAAGTCTGCCAGAAATGTTTCCGGTTCCACATATTCAGCTAATGCGGCATTGATTACCAGGATTTTATTTAAGTTGATTTTACCTTCAGGAGAAATTTCGGTCCGGTGTTGCAGTAAAAATATTTTCACGGCATAACCATGTTTCAGCAATATTCTGGCCAGGGCAAGCCCATCTGCGCCGTTATTACCCATTCCACAAAGAAAAACAAATGGTGTATCTATGGAAAAATGACGAACAATATACTCAGCACAAGCAGTTGCTGCTCTTTCCACCAAATCAATGGAACTTATACCGGAAGCGTGAATTGTATAGGCATCACAGGCCTTGATTTGTGCAGCTGAAAATATCTTCATCGTCTAAACGCTTTATGGCTACAAAATTGAGCAATAAAAAGCAGTTGCTATGGTAATTTTTCTACAAAATCTGACAATTTCTGCATCAGTTTTTTTTGATTATGATTGGCCTGTAAAAGGTCATGCGCATTTTGTGCGACCTTTTCGGCGAGAACCTTGTTTTCCATACACCAACAGACTGCATTTGCAAATTCTTCAGGGGTATCGGCTTTCAAAAAATGAATTTTATCTAAAGCTTCGATGCCCTGAATGCCAACACTGGTACTGATTACAAGTTTTCCGGCAGCCATTCCTTCTAGCGTTTTGATACGCATTCCCGATCCGGATCTTAATGGGACTATTAATATTTTTTTGTCAGCAATAAAGTTATTGGCATCAGGAACCTCGCCCGCACAGAAAAAAGATTTTTCTTTTCTTTCTTTAAATCTTTCAGGCATATTTCTGCCGGCAAATTGAAATGTAAAATCAGGGTTTTGTTTTACAATTTCAGGGACGATTTCTTCCTTCATCCAATCCATTGCTTCCACATTGGGTTGCCAATCCATGGCACCGATATGGTAGGCATTCCATTTGTCAGTAGTATGTTTTGAAAAACCTGCTTCCTCTATGCCAAACGGAATGATGATCATAGGTGTTTCGCAACCAGATTTTTTAATCGCATCCGCATCCGGAGTAGAGATAGGGATGATTGCATCGCAATCACACCATGCCTTTTGCTCATAAGATGCAATGCGTTTAGCCAGGTTTTTCAGGTAAAATTTCTTCAGCGTATTGGCGGTTTCAGCAGCCAATCTTTTCCAGACTTCACCCTCAATATTATGTAAGCGCTGTATCAGCAAAGCTTTGCTGTGCTGACGTATCAAAGGTGCGTATTCCTGCAGGTAGATGCTCTCCAGCTGAATGATGTCAGGTTTTACTTTGTGGATTGCTGCTGTAATTTTATTAGCGAAATTTTTATTAAAAAATCGCTCTGCATGTTGTGGTTTTGTGCTAAAAATAAAATTGCTGACAACAGGTAATACATGAATATCTGTGTCCACATCAATCATTTCGAAACCTGCAATTTCATTGAATATAAGGGGTAATTCAGATTTTAAAACACGATGTCTTGAGGTATTCATCGCCAATAAATAAACTTTCTTCCCTTCATCATGCCAACCTTTAATCATGGCGAACATCGCTAATGCTCCACCATCTTTCAATGGAAAGGGAACCCTGTTGCTGATAATGAGAATTGTATTTTTAGTATTCATGGAGCGAGCAAAAGTACCAGGCAAATATTCAACTTTTAAAGTTTTTCCGGACAAAAATTATGTTATAAAGGTATCCCTTCATGTATTTCTGTTCGAAAATCAAACCTTCAATCAATCTAAAAAAAATTATTGCTGCAAAAGTGGCGTATGGCCTTACTTTCGCGGCCAACCAAAAAAAAGTAAATGAAAAAAATTTTATCCTTTTGTTTTCTTGTTTCAGCAAATATTGCCGCTGCTCAATCAAGCGTTGATCTAAACCCTGTATCTGTAACCAGTACAAGACTTTCTCAGAAAGCAAATGAAACCGGGAGAAATATAACGGTACTGGATGGTAAAATGTTTCAGCAATTACCAGTGCATTCTCTGGATGAATTATTAAAGTATGTTCCTGGTGTTGAGGTTCAGTCTCGCGGCCCGATGGGCGCTCAAAGCGATATTGTATTGCGTGGAGGTACTTATCAGCAAGTACTGGTATTATTAGATGGTTTGAAAATAAATGACCCGACTACAGGGCATTTTAGCAGTTATATTCCTGTTGCACCGACAGAAATTGACAGAATTGAAATTCTACGGGGTCCGGCTGCGGCTACGTACGGAGCTGAGGCAGTTGGTGGCGTCATCAACGTCATTACCAAAACATTTAACCGGTACACAGATTCTTCTTCAATACATGGTTTGGTAAAAGCAAGTGCGGGGGAATACAATTACTTTGGCTCCGATGCGGGTGTTAGTGTTACGGGTAAAAAAGCGAATGGAAGTATTGGTGTACTCAGCAATAATACAAGTGGCCAACTCTTACGTGGTGATAACAGAGGCTATTTGCACAACCATACCATAAGTGGGTCTGTTGCATTCAAACTTCCCAAAAACTGGCAATTGTCTCTGCGCAGCAGTTTCGACAGTCGGGATTTTGCGGCACAAAATTTCTATACCACTTTTGCCAGTGATACCGCAACAGAGAAAGTAACCTCTATCTGGAATCAGGTCCAACTGAAAAAGCAAAGTGTACATGGCAGTCAGCAATTTGATGCGGTTTATAAAACATCGACAGACAATTATTTATTTAATGAGGTGTCTGTAGCCAACGAAAACAAATCAAATTATGTGTTGGTGCAGTATATTAATAACCACAAGTTCAGCGAATCTGTCAGCACTTCTGCAGGTGCCCAGTTTTCCGAACGTGCTATCCGCTCTAATGACAGAGGCGATCATAACACAGGCCAGGCAGCACTTTTCGGTACTATGCTTTATAGCAAAATGAACTGGCGTGTTGGTGCAAGTCTGCGTGGTGATTACGATGGCAATTATGGTTTTGCACTTTTGCCACAGGCTAATGTTTCTTATATTTTCCCGAATGTCACCCTGAGGGCGAATGTTGGCAGAGCTGTTCGCAGTGCTGATTTTACCGAGCGTTACAACAATTACAACAAGTCTTTGGTGAAGAGTGGCAGCATTGGCAATCCTGATCTTACTGCTGAAAAATCCTGGAGTTATGAAGCAGGCGCTACAGCCCGTTTGGGTAATTATTTCAAACTAAGTGCCACTGCCTTTTACCGTAATCAGAATGATGTGATTGACTGGACTACAACAAAATATGCAGATATGCCTCGCCAGAATAACCTTGATGTTGCAGGAACCTACGCTTTGGCAAAAAATATCAAAGAAGTAAAAACAAAAGGTGTTGAAGTAGAACTTACTTTTCAAAAAATGATAACAGCACATCATAATTTGTATGTAAATGTTGGCGCAACTTTTATGAGTTCTGCCAGCAATGATTCCATCCCTTCGTTTTATATTATTGCTCATGCCAAAACTTTGGTTCAGGGGACTTTGATGTATTCTTACAGAAAGATCAGTCTTTCTTTGAATGCTTTGTACAAAGAGCGTAATGTGTTGTTGGCGAAAGGTATAAACGCAGAAATAACTTCATCTTATTTCCTGATGAATGCCCGGTTGGGTTTTCAGTTTAATAAACATTGGAGTGTATTTGCCAGTTGCAATAACATTGGTGATATTACTTACAGTGATTTGCTGGGCAGCAAAATGCCTCAGCGTTGGCTTACCGGCGGCGCAAGCTTTGCTTTTTAACCTTTGCTTTTAAATAAAAAAGAAAATGCCACAACTTTTGTTGTGGCATTTTTTTTTATTGGTAATCTGTTGATTAAAATTTCCATTGTATTCCATCGAACGTTCCGGAGCTCATCAACAATAGACATGTTTGTCGGCTTTGGTCGGTAAGAAGGTCTTTTACTTTTTGTTCAAGCTCCTCTTTTTTGTCAATAACCAGCAGATCCGGACGTTTGAAATAAGAATGGACCAATTGATTATCCAATGCCGGCAAGCCTTTCATCTGCAAGGCATGATGACTGAAGAATACGATTGAAATATCTGCGGCGTCCATACTATGCGCATATTCGCTCAGAAATTGTTCGTTCAAACTACTGAAAGTATGCAGCTCAAAGCAGGCAATAACACGCCGTAAAGGCATTGCTTCTTTTACAGCATCCAAAGTTGCTTTAAGCTTTGAGGGCGCATGGGCAAAATCGCGAAACACAACAAGGTTAGGCTTTTCTGCAATTTTTTCCAGCCGGCGGGCTGCACCCGTAAAGCTGGCTATAGCTTTGTAGAAATTATCTTTTGCCACACCAAGCGACAGACAGACTTTCAGGGCGGCATTAAGGTTGAGTAAATTGTGCCTTCCGAAAATACTGACAGGAACATCACCTTTGTCAGTTGTAAGCACAGCGGTAGCGTCTTCATAATGAAACTGATGGGTAATGTATGGCTCTGCTTTTAAATGTGAAGAGGCAAGACCCACAATCCTGTTCACCTCACTGTCTTCTGCATTATAATAGAGTTCTGAACCGCTTTCCATTCCCTGCAGATACTGAATAAACTGGCTGCAATAATTTTCATAGGTCGGAAACACATTAATATGATCCCAGGCAATTCCACTTAACACACTGATGTGTGGGTGGTAAAAGAAAATTTTTGGTTTCTTTTCGACAACGGATGCCGGATATTCGTCTCCCTCCAGTATTATTAATGGCGCGTCTGTTAACTGAACTGATTGTGCAAAACCATCCAGTTTGGCACCAACCAGGTAATCGAATTCAATATTTTCGTGACGCAAAACGTGCATGATCATCGAAGTGATGCTTGTTTTGCCATGACTTCCGGCAACAACTACACGTTTTTTGTTCTTGCTCACTTCATATACATATTCCGGAAAAGAGTAAATAGGAATGCCAAGCGCCTGAGCCGCAATCAATTCCGGATTATCTGCGCGTGCATGCATGCCCAATACAATAGCGTCCAGGTCTTTTGTAATTTTTTCAGGGAACCAACCGTTGGTTTCGGGAAGGATACCGGCTGTTGCCAGATTCGACTTTGCAGGGTCGTTTATCTCGTCATCGCTGCCGGTCACCTGATGTCCCTGCCTGTGTAAGGCCAGGGCCAATTGATGCATCACAGCACCACCTATGGCAATAAAGTGTGTTTTTTTCATTTTCTGAAATGAATAATTATCTTCGTGCAAAAGTAATCGGGTTTTTACTTAAAAATTTATACATTTACAATTATGAAAAAGAATTCTTCTCTACGCAAAATAGCTCCCATCGTAGCCTTGATTTGTTTGCTGATGGCCACTATTTCATGCACCAGCAACAAAAAGTACGGTTGCCCGAATCACCTTAAAAGCAGCTTTTCTTTTCGCTAAATAAACCCGCGCTTTTAAGCAGATTCTTTTTTCAGGCGTGCTACAATGTGCGCCAAACCCGTTTCAGGACATTGAATACTTATTAACATTATAAAACCAAAACCATCCATGCGCTTTATCGTAAGATCGGGATATTTATTAAAAAACTTACAACTCATTGGTGGTGTCGTAGGCTCCAATGCAGTTTTAGGCGTTCTCGAAGACTTTTTGTTTGAACTGAAAGGCAACACATTAAGTTTGTCTGCCTCAGATCTGGAAACAATGATGCGCGTAGAAATTGAGGTGAATGATGCGACTGATGATGGTCGTATTTGTATCCCTTCAAAAATATTGACCGAATACCTGAAAAACCTTCCGGATCAGCCGATTACTTTAAATGTAAACGAAACGGATCGCAGTATAGAAATCAACAGTGATTTTGGTAAGTACAAAATCAGTGGTGAGAATGCGGACGATTTTCCGAAAGAACCACAACCAGGCGAAGCGTCTTCTTTTAATATTGCCTCAATCGCTTTATTGGAAAGCATCAGCAAAACGATTTTTGCAGTCAGCAATGATACGCTCCGTCCTGCTATGACAGGTGTTTATTTCCAGTTGGAAGAAGGTGGGAATATCAACTTTGTTGCTACCGATGCGCATCGTTTAGTACAACTAAGCCGTTCCGGCCTTGAGCATAAATCTAATGACGGATTTATTGTTCCCAAAAAAGGATTGCAGCAAATGCGTAATGTATTGCCTGCAGAAGATACACAACTCGAAATCTCATACAACAGCAGCCATATTTTCATTACCAATGATAAGCTTCGTATGAGCTGTCGCCTGGTAGATGCGCGTTTCCCTGATTATAAAGCTGTAATTCCAACCGGAAATCCTTATAATCTGGTAATCAACCGTACAGATTTAATCAGTGCCTTACGCCGTTTGAGTATTTTTGCCAGCAAAACTACCAGCCAGGTTGTATTTGATATTGTCGGAAACTCTCTGACCATCAGTGCTCAGGATATCGATTTTTCTTACGAAGGAAAAGAAACCATGACTTGCCAGTATACCGGCGAGGATATGAAAATCGCTTTCAATGCCAAGCTGATGATTGAACTGATCAGCAATATGGAAGGAACGGAAATACAATTGGAGCTGAGTACGCCAACCCGTGCAGGCATTTTCCGTCCGATGGAAAAGAATGAGAATGAAGACGTATTGATGTTGTTGATGCCACTGATGGTCGGAATTTAAAATATCATTACCAAATGAAATTGAACATTATGAATATTATTGCAATCGCCAAGTATAAATCTTGTAAAAAGTCGCTTTCAACTGCGGGCTTTAATAGAGGATAATGTTTATAACACAAACTATTTTCTTAAAAAGGCTTGCTTTTCGAAGTAAGCCTTTTTTATTTTTTAATTGAAACACTTTAACAACAAATGTCTCCACTCAGTACACTCGCCGAAACCTTAGTCGGTTCAGAAATCGTAAAGCTTGGCAATGCCATTAATGAACGAAAGGCGAAAGGCGAAAAAATTTACAATTATACGATTGGCGATTTTGACCCGTCTATTTTTCCGATTCCTCATGTTTATGAAGAGGAAATTATAAAAGCGTATAAAGAACATCGCACTAACTATCCGCCTGCAGATGGATTGCTTACCCTTAGAAATGCTGTTGGTGATTTGTTCCGCAGGGTAGAAGGTATCGATTATAAGAGTGATGAAATACTGATTGCCAGCGGTGGCCGTCCTTTAATTTACTCTTTGTTCAAAGCGATTGTAGATAAAGGCGACAAAGTTATTTATACTGTTCCATCGTGGAATAACAACCACTATGTTCATATGAACGATGGACAACATTGTGTGGTAGATGTTTTTCCAGAGCATAATTTTATGCCGAAGGCATCTGATATTGCACCGCATATTAAGGGCGCCACTTTGTTGTGTCTTTGTTCTCCTCAAAACCCGACCGGTACAACATTGGAGAAAGCAGAACTGGAAAGTATCTGCGATATGATTATCGCTGAGAATGCGGGCAGAAAGGAAGGTGAAAAGAAACTGTACATGATGTTCGACCAGATGTACTGGACCTTAACTTTCGGTGCCGTGCAACATCACAATCCCGTTGCCTTGCGCCCGGAAATGAAGGCATATACAATTTTTGTGGACGGTGTTTCAAAATCGCTGGCTGCAACCGGTGTTCGTGTTGGGTGGTCACTTGGTCCTGCCTATGTTATAGCTAAAATGAAGGCCTTACTAAGTCACATCGGGGCATGGAGTCCGATGGCAGAGCAATATGCAACAGCAGAATTTTTGAAAAACCAGCTGGCGCTTGATGAATTTACTTCAGCCTTTAAAATAAAGCTTGAAGAACGGCTGAATTATATTTATGAGGCATTTACCAATCTTAAAGAAAAAGGTTATCCGGTAGATATTATTACTCCGCAGGCTGCTATTTATCTGACCGTTAAAATAGACCTGAAGGGTTATAAGTTTAAGGGCGTTGAACTGGCCACCCAAACAGATGTCAGTGAATATTTACTGAATGAAGCTCACCTGGCTATTGTACCTTTTTCTTGTTTTGGTGCCGACAAAGAATCTTCCTGGTATCGTATGAGCATTGGCACCTGCAAATATGAAGAACTGGATGAAATGTTCGCCGCACTGGAAGCCGCATTTGCGCAATTAGAACCTAAAA
Organism: Bacteroidetes bacterium UBA7688; assembly: GCA_002482815.1. Classification (GTDB taxonomy): domain Bacteria; phylum Bacteroidota; class Bacteroidia; order Chitinophagales; family Chitinophagaceae; genus Rurimicrobium. The sequence goes on along the minus strand of DLGS01000294.1, from coordinate 4,872 downwards.
ATTAAATCAACAAATAAAAAGAACACGCTTTGCAAGTTTACAAATTTGGAGGGGCATCTATTGAAAGCCCGGAACGTATGAAAGCGCTGCTGCCAATCATAGCAGAAGCAAATGATCAATTGATTGTGGTGGTATCCGCAATGGGAAAGACCACCAACCAACTGGAAAAAATAGCGCAGGAAGCCTGCAATGGCGACAAGAAGTTGGCGCACGAAATGCTTGAATTGCTTGAGAAACAGCATGTGGATTATGCACTCAATGTTTTGGATGAAAAACATTTTGCACAAATTGTCGGTGAATTCAATGAATATTTCAGCGAACTGCAGTGGGCTGTGGATGATGCAGATGCGGCAAGATTCGATTACTCTTATGATCAGATTGTGTGCATGGGGGAAATTCTTTCTACGAAAATCTTTTGCACTTACCTGGCAAGCCAGGGACTGAATTATGAATGGGTGGATGCACGGGGTGTTATCCGGACTGACGATACTTACCGGGATGCTAAAGTGGATTGGGAAACTTCTCAGAACCAGGCACAGCAGGTGATTGGAAAATTATTGAAGGAAGGAAAAAATGTAGTTGTTCAGGGTTTTATCGGTAGTACATCTGATAATGCTTCTGTGACTTTAGGTCGTGAAGGCTCGGATTATTCTGCAGCGATGATGGCCGCCATGTTGGAAGGTACAGGTGTTACCATCTGGAAAGATGTGGAAGGATTGAAAAATGCCGACCCGAAACTGTTTAACGATACCGTGAAAGTTGAAGCCATAACTTACCACGAGGTAATTGAAATGGCTTATTATGGTGCGCAGGTTATTCACCCGAAAACCATCAAGCCGCTTCAGAACAATAATATCCCACTGTATGTAAAATGCTTTCTGGATAAGGATTTGAAAGGAACGGTAATACAAAACGAAGTCAGCAGCATTTTTTATCCGCCATTAATTATCCTGAAAAAGAACCAGATTTTATTGCAGGTAACCACCAGAGATTTCTCTTTTATTACAGAAGATAACCTGAGTAATTTGTATAGTATTTTCCACAACCTGAAAATCAAAATCAACCTGATTCAGAATGCAGCCATCAGTTTTGTGGCTTGCATTGATAATAAAGAAGAACAGGTGAAACAACTCATAAGCCTGCTGGAAAAGGATTTCAAAGTTTTCAGTAACGAAGATGTGAGCTTACTGACCATTCGGCATTACACACCCGAAACTTTGTTTGATCTTACAAAAGGCCGCTACACTTTGCTGGAGCAAAAGACCAGACAAACGGTGCAGGTTGTGCTGAAGTAAATAGTTTTTAAATGGAAAAAGGTGCTCTGTTTTGCAACGGAGCACCTTTTTTGTTTTTCCTTATTCCTGCATGGCTGCAAGACGTTCTCTTCTTCTTTCGCCGGCAATTCTTTTTCCGCGGAAGAACAGGTAAAGATTGGCAAACATCATTACACCCAGATAAATAGAAAACCCACCAATTTTAGAAGCCAAAACTTCGATCAATGCTTTGTGTGTTGTGAGGTCTGCGATGTAAAGAATTTTAAACGCAAACCCAATATTGATTAAGTAAAAACCGAGCTCAAAAAGCCTGTTAGTGCTGAGGGCATATTGCTCATTGCTGTTGAAAATATCCATCATAAAAACTTTTCCGCTTTGGAATAATTTTCTGGAAACCAAGGCTGTCATAAGAATGGCGATTGGCAGATAGATGAAATACGCTGTGACAATTAGTTGATTGTTCATGATTGAAAATATTTAGTTTTGAAAGATTGATTATGTGATAAAAAGTAAATCCAGAAGAGGTTGTTGTAGTGCATAATGGCGATGATAAGAATCGAATCAGCCATGTGTTTCAGCACAAAATTTAAAAGATCAATAAAATTATTAATAGGGGCATTGCTTTGAAATGTATTCAGCATCAGTCCAAGGTTGAGCAGGTAATATCCTATCAGTAAAAGTTTGTTTAGCTGCTTTGCAAAAGATTGGTTTTGCGGGAAAAATTCAATGATGTAAACTTCCCCAAAATGGTAAAACCAATACCCTACAATCAGTACCAGGAATGCGGCCAGCAACAAATAAATGACATAGGCTAGAATCTCCATTGTATTGTATTTTCAAAAAGTTTTGAAAGATAATTCGCCAAAAAAAAGATTATTTCACAATGAGTTTAAACAATAGGCTCTGCTCTGCTTTCAGCATAAATTCAGTCAGTTTATCCATTTTATTCAGAAAGTCTCCCAGGTTATTCACCATATCCTTTATGTGCGCGCTTTCCGCATCTTTTTCGCCGCCAAGTTCATCTTTTTTAATTCTGTCCAGCAATTCAATTGCAGGAATCAGTTCGCGGCGTTTGCGTTCACTCACCACACGCGTTGCAATTGTCCAGATGTCGTGTTCTGCAATAAAATACTCTTTACGATCTCCGGCTTTGATTTGTTTGTAAATCAAATTCCAGTTCATCAGGTCGCGGATATTCATATTGGCATTTCCGCGGCTGAGTTGCAATTCACCCATTATCTCCTCAGTGCTCATTGCATTTTTTGTCATCAGCAGCAAAGCATGAATCTGAGCCATACTGCGGTTGATTCCCCATTGGCTGCCCAGGATTCCCCAAGTGTGAATAAATTCAATTTTTGCGTCCTGATTGTTCATCTTTCTTTTGTTGATACAAAGCTAGAATAAAGTTTTCGAACTTTCAAATAAAATTGAAAGTTTATTTTTTTGCTTGAGGGGCCAGCTAATAAATATTGGAACGATTCAGAAATTTCATTTGATTGGAAAGCTATTTTTTCTCAAACCGATCATCTGTTAATGCCCGCAAAAATGCTTCGATATCCTGCTTTTCCTGTTCTGTAAGTCCTAAGGGCTCCAGCAATACAGAATCTCTGTTTAGTCCGTTAGGCAACATTTTGCCGGGATTATCATAGTAGTCAATCACTTCCCGCAGGGTTTTCATACTGCCGTCATGCATATAAGGTGCAGTGAGCGCAATATTGCGCAGGCCCGGCACTTTAAATTTTCCGATATCAGCTTTGTTTTTGGTAATCATAAATCGACCGGAATCGTTGTGTTTATCTCCATCAAATAATCCTATACCCCGAAACTCATCAGCGGTAAAATCTCCTGTAAAGTGACACTCATTGCATTTAGCCTTTGAAAAAAACAGTTCTCTGCCGCGAATTTGTTGCGGATTCAAGGTGTCTGCTTTTTCATCATTTTGCCATCGGTCTAATGCTGTGTTGGCTGTTTCTAACGTACGTTCAAAAGAAGCCAATGCTATGCCCAGATTTTCTTTATTTGCACCTTTGGCAAACACCTGCATAAAATATTTTTGATACTTTTTATTCCTGTTCAATCTTCGGATAGCGTCGCCAACAGGCAGGTTCATCTCATTATGATCCTCTATCGGGAAGATAGCCTGCGCTTCTAATGAACCTGCACGCCCATCCCAAAAGAAGGATTCCCTGTCGCTCATATTCATGACCGAAGGAGTATTTCGTTTACCCTTTTTTCCACCAACACCAATACTAAAAGCAAGGGTATCTGCAAAAGCAAACTCGGGTTTGTGGCATGATGCGCAGCTGATTGTACTGTCAGTAGAAAGAATCGGATCGAAGAAAAGCAGTTCTCCCAATTGGCTTTTGGTTAATGGAGTGGTCTCTGCTGTTGTAAAACTCCACAACGCAATCACACCCACTGAAAGCAGCAACAGTAAACTATATTTTCTGGTCAATCGCATAAAAAAAATCCCTGCAAAGATATTGCAGGGACAGAAATGAGCGTATGATTTTGCTCAGTAAAAGCTTGTTTTAGCACAAAATATTTATTAGTTCTTCCAACGTCATTTTTAATTGCGTGCCGGCAGCAAAATCCTTTACTCTTACGTTTTGCTGTTCGCGCTCTTCATTCTCAATGATGATAGCAAAAGGAATGTTGCGGTTGAAAATGTACTTCATTTGTTTATCGAATTTCAGCGCATCCGGATAAATTTCGGTAGCAATATTTTTGCTGCGCAATTGTTTTAAAATTTCAAGGGCATACAACTCATTTTCCCCACCGGTATTCATGATCATTGCTTTCGTTCCAACGGCTATTGCTGCAGGGAATAAATTCAATTCTTCCATTACATCGTAAATGCGGTCAATACCAAAAGACACGCCAACACCGGATAGGTTTTTCAAGCCAAAAAGACCTGTAAGGTCATCGTAGCGGCCACCTCCGCCGATGCTGCCCATTTTTATACGCTCGTCATTACAGTTTACTTCCACAATAATTCCGGTATAATAACTAAGGCCTCGTGCCAGTGTGAAGTCGATTTTCAGTTCAGAATTATTCCATTCTGATTTGGACAAAGTGCTGTGATAGGCAATCGTATCTTTCAATTCATTGATGCCGGCTACACCTTCTGTAATTTGTTTTGCCGCAAATTCTTTTTCCAGGCTTTCAAGATCTGTACTATTAATCAGGCGGAGGATATGGCTGACTTGTTCTTCGTTCAATCCTCTTTCAGTCAATTCTTTCGTTATGCCATCAACACCAATTTTATCCAGCTTGTCAATAGCCGTTGTAATATCCACCAGTTTTTCTTCTGCTCCGCAATATTGCGCAATGCCGGTCAATACCTTTCTGCTGTTGATTCTTACAATAATTGCAGGAATCTGCAACTGATAAAAAGCTTCCCGGTAGATGTATAATAATTCAGCTTCGTTGATGAGTGAATTTGTACCCACAATATCACAATCACATTGCCAGAACTCGCGGTAACGACCTTTCTGTGGACGGTCTGCACGCCATACAGGCTGCATTTGGTACCTGCGGAAAGGAAAATTCAATTCGTTCTGGTGCATCACCACGTAGCGTGCAAAAGGGATGGTAA
>DLGS01000066.1 GCA_002482815.1 Bacteroidetes bacterium UBA7688 | reverse complement strand
ACAACGATAAAAAGGCATAAACACCGAGGAGCGGAAACCGGTAGTCAGGTTATACTCTTCAGAAGAATGGTGGGTGACATGCACCGCCCAGAACAGACGTACGTGATGGTCTACAAAATGCTCCAGCCAAAACAGAAAATCTTCGCAGATAAACAAAACCAGCCAATACCAGAAGGGGCTCCATTGGATGTCTAAATGATATTGAGAAAAGAAAATCAGCACAAACAGAGCCAGGCCGCGCAGGGTGATGTCCACCCCGAAGTTCACAATGTTCAGGTAGATATTAACAAGGGTTTCTTTTACCGTATACAGTTTCCAGCCGTTGAAATGGCTGAGCACTATCTCCAGCGGAATGAAGAATAAGTAGATGGGTAAAGAAAACAATAAGCATATCTGCTGCTGAAAATCTTCCATTAAGGACCTTTTGTTGGGATGGCTAAAGTGCTGCTTGTAAATCGAAACGACAAACGTGGGTGCACGTTTGTCGTTGGTCAATATGGTTTTGTGTATTTGCGTGCCTGGTATGAAAAATGTATTTCATCAACCGCGGACTCACTAAATAGTCATGATTTCTTTTTCTTTTTCCTTGCAGACAGCTTCCAGAGAAATAATTTCTTTGTCGGTAATGGCCTGGATGCGTGCTTCGGCGTCCTTGGCTGCATCTTCGCTCATACCGTCTTTTTGCATTTTTTTGATTTGTTCAATACCCTCGCGGCGGATAGAACGTACTGCTACCTTGGCTTGTTCGCCCTCGGCACCCACACGTTTTACCAGTTCTTTACGGCGCTCTTCGGTGAGCGGTGGCAAAAACAGGCGGATGAAATTACCATCGTTAGACGGGTTGATACCAATATTGGACGCAATGATTGATTTTTCGATAGGACCCAACATTGTTTTTTCCCAGGGCTGCAGCATCAGGGTGCGGGCATCGGGTGTGGTGATGTTGGCTACCTGCGCCAATGGGGTAGGGTTGCCATAATATTCAACCATAATACCATCCAGTATCTGAGGATTGGCTTTGCCGGCACGCACGCGCGACAATTCCAGCTCGAGGTGCTGAATTGCTTTTTGCATCTGTTGCGTGGTGTTGCTGATAATGCTTTCTACTGTATCGCTCATAAAATCATTTTTTCGGTGGGCAAATGTAAATAATTATGTGCATTTAGTCAGTGGACTTTTCCGTTCATTATCGCCTTAACTTTGCCCCGTTTCTATGCAACAATTACGTTTTAATATCAGCCAGGCATTGCGCACCATCAGTTCCAACCTGTTGCGCTCTATCATCACGATACTGATTATCACACTTGGTATTACCGCACTGGTTGGCATCCTGACGGCGACCGATGTGATGAAAGCCGGCGTGAGCAGTAATTTCAGCAGCATGGGGGCCAATTCTTTTCAGCTGACCAATGAGGTGATTAAGACCAAAAAGGGGAAAAGAGGTATGCAAATCAGCTCTTCTGAGGTTAAAAACATCAGTTACGAAGAAGCTTCGGCCTTCCGCAAAAGATATAGTTTTCCCAATACGAGTGTTGGCATCTCTATCGTTGGTTCCATGGTATCAACCGTTGTTTTTCAATCGGAAAAGACCAATCCGAACGTGCGGGTGATGGGTGTGGACCAGAATTACCTGGCCATTTCGCAGACCACTTTGTTTGCCGGGCGCAATATCTCGAAGTACGAGGAAGAAAATGGCAGCGATGTTTGTGTGCTTGGTTTTGCGGTAGCAAAGAAAATATTTAAAAAACCGGCCAAAGCCCTGAACGAAATGGTGTCAGTTGGTGCGCAAAAGCTGCGTGTGGTGGGTGTGGCTGAAGAAAAAGGCGGTAGTATGATGATGGATGCGGATAACATGGTGCTGATTCCGTTGCAAACGGCACGCTCGGTTTATGGCGGCAACAGTTCTTATGGTATCAGTGTTTTGGTGAAGGATATTGCTGTGAAAAAAATAGCCAGCGAAGAGGCGGAAGGTTTGTTTCGTGCCATCAGGAAAGTCCCGCTGGGGGCAGAAAATAATTTTTCGGTACAGGAAAATAACTCGATGGTGGAAATGGTGATAGAAATGGTGGGGCAGATTGGCGTTGCCGCTATGACGATTGCCATCGTCACCCTGCTGGGTTCTATTATCGGACTGATGAATATTATGTTGGTGTCGGTGGTGGAGCGTACACGGGAAATCGGTATCAGTAAAGCGCTGGGTGCAAGGTCCTCTGTTATCCGTCAGCAGTTTTTATTGGAATCCATCCTCATCAGCCTGATTGGCGGTGGATTAGGGATAATTTTCAGTTTGTTTATCGGATTGGCACTGGCCTCTTCTTTTGAAGTTGCTTTTGTCATTCCCTGGGCATGGATATTTCTTGGCGTTACCATTTGCACCATCGTTGGGGTGGTGTCCGGTATTTATCCCGCGCTGAAAGCTTCAAGGCTGGACCCGATTATTGCATTGAGGATTGAGTAAAACCTTTTTATTTTAAAAACGAACAACAAAGCAGATTTTGCAAGGCATTATATACAAATCAACAGGAAGCTGGTACCAGGTAAGGGGTGAGGACGGAAAGCTTTACCAGGCAAGGATTAAAGGGAAGATGAAAATTGACAAGCATATTTCATCTACCAATCCTGTGGCTGTAGGTGATATTGTGCAGATGGAACCCGAAGATGCGGAGGGCGACCGTGCTATGATTTATGCTGTCGATAACCGGAATAATTATATTGTCAGGGTATCGCCGCACAACAGGCATCAAAAGCATATCGTTGCAGCTAACCTTGACCTGGCACTGCTCATTGCCACCATTGTGGAGCCACAAACCTCATTAGGATTTATTGACC
>DLGS01000139.1 GCA_002482815.1 Bacteroidetes bacterium UBA7688 | reverse complement strand
TCAGTCTGTAATTGAAGCCTTCCCAGTCCCCTTAATTTTACACTTTGAGTATTTTAGTTCGATAGGAAGATGGGGAGCAACTTTTGTTGTTCCCCTCTTACATAAATTTAAGGTGAATGATAGCTGAGTTGTTGATGGGCAGGGTGATTGAAGTTCCTGCATTTTTTAAGTCTTTAGAGACCGATTGTTATGATAAATTAATTTGCTTCGATGACGACACGTTAATTTATTTTTAAATGAAATTGTTATTCCGGAAGAGCAATACGAAATCGATGCAATGATTATCAGTATTATGAAGTCCCGCTGTTGGAAACAGCTGAGTAAAACCGAAAACAGCTGAAGACCAGATTATGGTAATGGGTACCCTGGCAAATGATATCGTTATCTCTGTGCATTACCGGGGTGGGCAGTCCCCTGGTACCAATCTGTTGTGAGAAATTAATGGCACAGAAGGCGATATCCGGGTAAGAAGAGATTCGGGAAAAAAACGAAAGCACACTTCATACGAAGCAAGTTAAAAGTTTAAATGGTAAAATGCCTGTTCGGCTTAGTCAGCGCTGTTTTGTGCCTTAGCGGAATACGTCCTCATTCTTTGCTTTCATAGCAGACGGGGGACTGCCTTTTTAACCACGGCGTAGTCTGCTCTGCTGCAGGCTACGCCGGGCGGTGTACGTTATTATTGTTGTGCCACAGGCCTGCCTGTTGACAGAAAAAATCTCATCCTCAATAGTCAGAAATTTATTGACATTGGTGTTGATAGTTCACATCAGTAGTCGTGCCATTATTCACAATCTGCAATGCACTGATATTATTGTTGGCATCGTAAGTATAGTTGAAATTGCTGATGTCGGTGCCGGTGGTTTGACTTTTAACCATGTTCTTATTCACGATATAAAAATTGTTTCCCAGCTGCAGCCTTTGGAGAATATCGATATAATCGCCTGCACGGGAAGCCTGGTCGGTATAATACTCAAGCAAAGTAACGTTGCCCGCACTCGCAATACTGCTCACATTGCCATTGATACTGGCTACCGTAGAAACTTTGGGTTCAGCCTTGCCGTATTGACTGGAAAAGGTTGTAAGCTCCCCGCTGGCAGAGTAGGTATAAGTTAAAACGGCTTGAATGGTATCATTCACAATATCCCTGTTTTCCTGGCGTACGATGCGACCGGCACTATTAAGGGTAATGATGGCTTTGCCTGTTAAGGCACCTCCCACCCGGCTCGTTGCATTTACCGTGTTGCCACTGTAGGCCAGCGTGGTGGTGGTCGTCGTAGCTTTATACACATATACAATCTGGCTCACTTTGTTATCGCTATTGTAGCTGAAAGTATAAGAGCTTGCATCTGGTTTATTACTATTAATGTTGGCCGAGATCAGGTTGCATGTCAGCTTTTTGGGTTCATCCTTTTTATCATCCTTTTTGCAGGAGCTAAGGCCGGCCAGCACGATCACGATCATTGCAGCAGTGGTCATTTTACTTTGTTTCATATTTCATTTGTTTTTTGGTTACGAAATCGTATTGTCGCTAAAGTTAGTATTAAAAATAACGGTTCACCTTTCTTACGCCGGGCTGAGCGACAGACTAACAGAACTTTAGGATAACTATTTGTTTATTGGATCGGTCCTGTTTTAATTTTATCTCTACTAAATAATCTATAAAAATGAGCAAAAAAATAGCCATCCTGGCCACGCACGGATTTGAAGAAAGTGAATTGTCTTCTCCAAAAGAACAATTGGAAAAACAGGGCTGGACCGCCCATATCATTAGTCCGGAGGCAGGAACCATAAAAGCCTGGACCGATAAAAACTGGGGTAAGGAATATAAAGTGGACAAGACCATCAGCGAAGCCAAAGCTGCTGATTATGATGCGCTGGTGTTACCGGGCGGTGTTTTAAATCCCGACAAACTTCGGGTGAATGAGGAGGCATTGGCTTTTGTAAAAGAATTTTTCGATCAGATGAAACCGGTGGCGGCTATTTGCCACGGACCGCAAACACTGATTGATGCAGGCCTCGTAAAAGGTCGTAAAATGACTTCCGTAAAAGCCATCAGCAAAGACCTTCAAAATGCCGGAGCAAATTGGGTTGATGAAGAAGTGGTAGTGGACAAGGGACTCGTGACCAGCCGTACGCCAAAGGATTTGCCTGCTTTCAATGCCAAAATGGTGGAAGAAATATTGGAAGGAAGACACTAAGATCAATCCATTTTAAAAGCGTTCCCGGAGCTCATGCTTTGGGAACGCTTTTTTGTTGCTAAAGCTGCTGGGCTTCAGCGCAGCTAATTTGCTCAGCTGACCACTTTCTCCATCGGACAAGGATTGGGGATGAGCTCAGTCAGGAGACAGCTTAGCGCCACGATTAATCCGCTCTTATTTACAGGCTACGCTGAGCGGGGGAAGATTACGGAAAGCTGGTGGACGCGAATAATATTTTCCAATCAATTTTCAGCACAAAGAAATGTGTGTAAAATTTTTAATTTCTCTAAGACTTCATCAAATGTAATAATGGCAATGCTTTTTGAATTGCCTCTGAACAATTCAAACGATTTCTGTTGGTCAATTTCGGTTGGCAGTTTACCTATGATTAATACCCCATGAACGTGGTAACTCTCCATGTCATAGATTCTAGAATTTCCTCTGATGTTCATTATTGATTGCTCAAAATGATATTTTTGATCTAGGATTTGATTTACGGCACCAGCAAGATCAGAGCTTGGATTATATACGTTGTCACGATAAACTTTTTGATTCAAAAGTCTTGTCGTTGGGGTTTTAATTTCAAATAATGCGGTATTATTACTCAAACTATTTTTCATAAGATAGTCGACAATTTTATCTCCATCTCCTGAAATTTTTCTGCCCCCAACAGAAGCCTGATCTTTTATTTTTACGACTGGATATCCAAAAGCCATGCTTAAGATAAACGGGTTTTCGTTAAAAAGTTTTTGCCAAATGTTTTCATTTAACTTCTTATCCAGCATTTCGCCGAATTTTTTTATCAATTGCTCTAACGAAACTAATTCAAGATCATTTTTTAGCTTGACTATTTCTTCTGGATTTTCTTTGACAATTCTTTTCGTATTTCTTTTAATAGTTTCAATAGCATTTTTGCTTTCTTCTTTTTCAAGTCTTACTAATGTTTCGCCAGTTAAACGAGACATTAAGTTCTGGCTGTCAAAAACTGGTTTTTGAGGATAATTCGTATCATTTAGATAGAATGCAATCATGTTATGCATTCTCCTGTCTTTCAAAATATTCGCTACACTTCGCGAACTGCTAATAACTCTGTTTATACCCTTTCTCATTTCTTCCAAATGAGCAAACGCTATAGTTAGTTCTCTCTTTACGGAATCAATTCGGACATCACCCTTTTTAGTTATGATTAGATGAGTAAGTATTCCATTACCCGTGAAGCATTCAACAGCACTTATGATAGATGCATAATCCTTTCGTAACCCTAAACCATAATTATAATCTTTGACGAAAACGGAAGGCAATCTTTCCAACAATTCACTGATATCATCAATTGAGTTAATATCGTTTAATCGAAATCCAATAAGAGTGATTTTTGATAAATGCCTATATTTGGACGATATAGAATCGTCTTCATAATATCTGAAAGGATACATAGTAAACGCATCCATTTCTTGATTGATATCAATCAAATTCCATTTTTCAATTGGTTCTAAGTTGACAAACTCTGATGCAATTGTGTTATCAACAATGGGGGTAAAATATATTTTTTGTACCCCATCTACAATCTCCATGGATAAAACTCCTCTTGAATCATCCTTAATTGTGGTCGGAAAAATCATAGCCATATAGAACTCAATTAGTTTTTTTAACTCTGTTAGTGGTTTTTTTATTTACAACTCAATCACATCCCAGCCAGATGCTTCTAGCCTAGCTTTGCTGCCTAGCATTCGCGATTTAGAAGATGCATAGCAAAGAAGGCAAGTCGGTCTAGAAAATCCTACATACATCATTTTAGCCGCTGCTTTTTTTCTAGCAGCAGTCTGACCGACAGATGATGTTGATAAAAATTGTGGCAGACATTTATCCACTTCATAATTGTAATAATAAGTCTCTAGATAAAGTGTAGCTGAATGTGTCTCACCTTTCACTGCATGAACGGTAGTAATCTCTACGTTGACTCCGTTATGCTGGAATCTACTATCTGACAAAATCGTTCCAGCAATATATGGAGTCCCCGAAATGTCTTTTGAGTCTAAAAAGTCTATTGTATCAGGATCTAATGTTCGAATACCTCTAAAGAGTAATAATAAAGTCCGCAAATATTTTCTTATTCTCTCATGAGCATTATCTATATTTTTACCTATCACAATATCCTTACAGCATAAGTACAGATTATGATTAAAATCTTTATACAGCTTTGGATTTATCAATTTAATCTCAGCAAGAAGCTGAGCTTTTGTAAAATCTCTTAAACCGTTTTGAATTTTGCACAGTCTAAAAACTCGCAAAATTGCATTCAAAACATTTTTCCTTACGGTAGCAAAACCGTCCTTGCCGGTATCTGTAGCAGACAAATAGCTTATTAGATTCCTATGGTCGATTTTGGTAACCTTTTTCTCACTGCTATATGAGGGGAAATACGATGGAATGGTTAAGTTAGGATTTGAGTCTTTACCAACCCATCCTATCGCTTTTACAGGTGAAGTTAGATTTAGAATTCTTCCTTCGTCTATGTATTTTTTCACAAGATCTGCAAAGAAAGGTAATATAGCTTGAGGGTTATTATCATCATACAAAAGCATATGAGGTTTCAATGTTGAAAGACTTTTTCCATCAATTTGAGTATCAGTATATAAGCCAAATGGCTTGACAATAGCAGCGATTTGAGGAGACAATCTTGGGCTTCCTGTAAGTACAAGAGTTTTGGTGCGATTTGTCCATACTAAATCATCTTCATTGTCTTCGCTATGAATGGACTGGTTTCTATCTCCAATACGTTGATAAACTGTTTCTTTTGTCGCATCAAAAAAGAGAGTTTCTAACAGATCATGTTGTCTTTTGTTCATGTCCTGCATTTCATCAACAAATATGTAAGCAAATCGTTTTTGTATCAATTTGATTACACTTGGGAATTTCGAGAGGTAAGCTTCACTCAATTGATATGCATCATCGAAACATAAGAAGCCGTCTTCCAAAAGTGAAACTTTCATTTTATGTAACGCTTTGTATGTAGATGTATCTTCACCAAGTCTTCTTACTGGTGTTAGTTTAGGTAATTCACAAAGTTTTCTATTAGCGTCAAGTCTCAGGTTTTTTAAGAATGAGGGAGGATCAAGTTTTCTTCTTATCCATGCTTGTGCAGCAGGTGAAAATCGATACTTTAAAACCTTCTCATCATGAATTTCGTTGTCAACTCTTACTGGCTTTTTTCCAAAAGTTAAAGAGTAATAAGGCACTGCTAGAAATTGATCTACAAAGCTTTGAATTGTTCCAATAAAATTCGGATAAGTAAATAGATTCGGACAGCTTGCTCCCAATTTCTGTTTAATCTCATTTACTGCGGTGTTTGTGTGAGAAACAACCAGAATTCCTCTGCCGTTAGCAAGAGGCAATTGCTTTTCAAATGCCATAAGCTTCGCAAGAAGGACTGTTGTTTTTCCACTTCCTGGCACAGCTTGTAAATCGCATGTATTTAGCTCTTTAATAAATTCCCTACGTTCAACATCAAATGTCTTTCCCACAGGTAACAAGGCAACTTCGATTTCATTTATTTGGTGGTCAGTTATTGCTTGCATATCTAATGGCATCTAGGAGGTATTTAATAGAAGGTTGAGCATCAAGCGCAAAATCTTCAATTGATTCAGAGAGATTTTTGGAAAATATTTGTGCTATAATCGACTTTGAAATTTCAGCTTTAGCAACACCAACTGTATTTGCACCTGTCAAAATTTGATTCATGATTTTATAGGCAATTTCTTCGCCAGATTCAGTCCAGTTAATAAAATGATTATCGATATCGGCAATTGCATTGTCATACGAAGTGAGCGTTTTTACACCATCATCAATTTTCTGTTCCCTAAGAGCCTGAAGAACTGATTTGTAGAACAACTTTCTTAAGCTTGGGCTTAATGCAATGCAATATTCCAAAGTCCAAAAAGGAGAAATAAATCCTTTAACTTTCTGATCTGTATATTTTTCTTCTTTTACTTTAATTGAAGCGGCTATATTAACTTCGATTTCTTCTTTCGTCAAAGCTTGTTCAATTTGATTGCCTGCATTGGCAGGATCTGGGATAGCTTTTGTTTTACCTGCAAGTAACGGTTGTACATCTACATCGGTTAAAACTGCTACAGGAATATCCATAGACGGCGCTGTTTTCCTTTGAAAAATTTTACAGTAGCGTAAAAAAGCGGTGTTTCCAATATTGACTATTGAAACACCATGTTTGGTAAGATTGATTCCCAGTTTATTTGCTAGGGATGACAATAATAATTCTTCTCCCCAACCTTCAACAAGAATTACACCTTTTGCAAAAAATAAATTTGCTTTTGTAGTATCTAAAAATCTTTCCAAAAATTGGTAATCTGTTGATTCCAATTTTGTGAAATTTTCACCCATTGGAAATGCTTTTGAGTTGTGGCAAAGAATAAGATTAGATAATGGAATTTTTGCGCCAATATTGGGACTATGCGTTGTTAGCAAAAGCTGTACTCCAGACTTATTTGTTTCTTGCTTTAAAGTTTCAATTACCTGTAGTTGAACTTGGGGATGTAAATGGGCTTCTATTTCTTCAATAAGACCCAATCTAAGTCCGTCCCAATCTGTTTTTTGAAGATGCAATAATTCAGCCGCTATACACAATAAATTGTGGCTGCCCAATCCAAGATTTAATTCATTTTCAAAAATGAGGAAAAGTGATTCAAGGATGTTTCTTATATTATCACCATTTACTCCAAATTTTGATTTTCTTCCCCAAAACTGATCTAAATATCCATCAATTATTTCCTTTAATTCTTTGCCAGTTTGTTTACCTGCTGCAAGAGCTGTTCCTGTTCCATCCTTACCTTCAAAAAATTCAAGGATAGTATTATTCAATTCCTTAACCTTAGTTACAAAATCGTGATCAACTCCGGGCGTTGTTTTAAAAGCGTCATGACTTAATAAAACTTGCGATAACCTTGAATTCTTTTTCGGTGTGAGTTCTTGTCTGGCGTCGCGAAGTGGACGTAAATAAGTTGCCTTTAAGTATGATCGGGCTTCGGAAGTCAAAATATAGCCTTCATCATCCGATCCAGCCCTATAATCATAAAACAGAATTCTGTCATTGGTTCTTGAAACATCAAGCTTTACAGATAGAAATGGGACAGGTGCACCATTTACTGTGTCCCAGCTTAGCCATTCTATGAAGTTTTTTGCTTCGGCATCCTTAAGATCCCGGAATTCACATTCAATCCGAAAGCGTAATTTTCCTGAATGAAAATCTAAGTCATCTATCCTGTTAGATTCATAACTGTGTGTATTTAGAACCAATTTTATTGCATCAATAATTCCTGTTTTGCCGCTATCATTTTCACCAATCAGAAGATTAACACCGGGATTAAATGGTAGGTCAAGATTTGGGGTTTTTAGATCAAAAGCACTTGCTGATCCAAATTTTCTAAAGTCCCATAATTTTAAGCGTGACAAGTACATTGAAAAGTATCTTTATATTTTGAATTGTATAAGGCTAATATTATATTAATGCGTTTTGCTTATAGTAAAGAAATGAATTAAAGTTATTTTTACTCTAAATTGATCTTCCCCCACAACATACAACAATCACCAATCCCTCGTCGGGGAAATTTCCACGATTTTTAAAAAATAATAATAATTTTTTTGTTGTTATGTGGTCTGCTTGCCGGATTTCAATGGATTTCGATAAAATCAATCAATTTTAGGTGCAAAACCTATCAAAAACGTATCTGAATACGTTGGTAGACGTATCCAAATACGCTAAGGACCTATCGCCGATACGTTGAGTGACGTATCGCCGATACGCTGAGCACCTATCGCCGATACGTTGAGGTGTCATCTCCTAAAAAAACTTG
>DLGS01000318.1:6170-6878 GCA_002482815.1 Bacteroidetes bacterium UBA7688 | reverse complement strand
TAATGGAAGGATAATTGGTCTCTATTTGTTGCAGCAGTTTTTCCAATGAAATGTAAGTGGTGTCTTGTGCCCGTGTTTGATGAAAACAAAGCAACAATGATATTATTGAAAGTATCTTTTTCATATGCTAATCTTTTATTTCAAGGTATTCTACTTTACCCTTTTTCCTTAACTCATATTCTTTTACCAACTGATACACTACGGGCAAAACAATCAAAACAAAAAGTGTAGAAGTAATCAATCCGAACACAAATGGAATGGTGATGGGTTTCATTACATCGCTACCTACACCTGTTGCTAAAAGAATTGGCATTAAACCCAACATGTCAGCCATCACGGTCATCAGTTTTGGGCGAACACGCATTACTGCACCCGAGAAAACAGCCGCTTTTACATCATCCATTGAGAGTGCAGCACTTTTCTTTTCTTCTACTTTATCCCTTATGGCTTCATTCAAATAAACAAGCATCAGCACACCTGTTTCTACTGCAATGCCGAAAAGAGCAATGAAACCAACTGCTACCGCCACCGAAAAATTAACCTCAAAAAAATACATGGAATACACGCCACCAATTAATGCGATGGGAATGCTGGAAAGCACAATGAGCATTTCCTTGACAGAATGAAAAGTGAAATACAACACAAAAGCGATAATGAGAAGGGTGATAGGAATGATAATTTTTAATCGTTTTTCTGCACGGACTTTAT
>DLGS01000318.1:0-6157 GCA_002482815.1 Bacteroidetes bacterium UBA7688 | reverse complement strand
TCAATTCTTTTTTTGGCATCGTTTACCACACTGCCCATATCTCTGCCGCGCACATTGAACAGCACTGTTCCCCGAAGCATGGCATTTTCTGAATTTATCATGGGTGGTCCTTCAGAAAATTCAATATCTGCCACTGCCGAAAGTGGAACAACGCCATAGTTAGCCGTTTGAATAGGAGTCCTTTTAATTTCCGCTATATCACTTCTGAAATCCTGTGCCAATCGCATCGACACGCTGAAACGTTGCCGACCTTCAACGGTTTGCGTTAGCGGCATTCCACCCAATGCCATTTCAATAATCATGTTTACTTCTTCAATAGAAAGATTGTAGCGGGCAATTTCTTCACGATTGATTTTTATGTCGAGATATTTTCCTCCGGTTAATTGTTCTACATATAAGTCTGCAAGCCCTTCAATACCCTGTAATGATTTTTCAATTTGTCGGGCAATGTTGTAGATGGTATCTAATTCTTGTCCATAAATTTTTATACCGATATCTGTTCTCACTCCGGTTGAAAGCATGTTGATACGGTTGATTATGGGCTGTGTCCAACCGCTTGTAACACCCGGTATCTGCACCTTATCGTTTAACTCTGTGATGAGTTTTTCGGTAGTCATTCCTTTGCGCCATTCCGATTTTGGTTTCAGTAGAATAATACTTTCAATCATACTCATTGGTGCGTTGTCCGTAGCGGTATAAGCTCTTCCTGCTTTTCCCAAAACGTTTTCCACTTCGGGAATCGTCATGATGAGTTTGTCCTGCACTTGCAAAATGCGCTTGGCTTCATTGTTGGATACATCGGGAAGCGTTACTGGCATAAACAACAATGAACCTTCATCCAACGGAGGCATAAACTCAGAACCCAAACGCAACACAAACGGAATGCTTCCTAAAACAATCAAGATGGAAATAGCAATAACTGTTTTTTTCCAACGCTGACAAATGCGTAATACAGGGCTATATATTTTTATAAAAAAGTTTGCAATAGGATTTCTGCTTTCCGGAACGAGTTTGCCCTTCATCAGTGAACGCAAGAGCATGGGCACGATAAACAAAGCAACAATGGCAGAACCAATCATTACAAATGTTTTTGTGAATACCAATGGAGAAAATAATTTCTTCTCTTGACCTTCTAAAAAGAGTATGGGGGCGAAAGAAATAAGCGTAACTAAAATTGAAAAGAAAACAGCCCTTCCAACGGTGCGTGAAGAACGCTCAATAATTTTGATGCGTTCTTCTTCGCTTAATTCTTTAGTATTTCCAATTCTTTGCTTTTCCATTATTTGTCTGTTTTTAAAACTGCCTTTACCAAGCCTTTGTAGGCATTTTCAGTCATTACAATTCCTGCATCTACCAAATCGCCAATTGCCAGCGCAATACCACCCAATGACATGATGTTGAGAGAAATGCCAAAAAGTTTTACCAACATAAATCCGATTAAAACCGATAAGGGAATAGTGATTATTGCAACTGTTGCACTTCGCACATGAAATAGAAATAGCAACACAACAAGTGCTACTACAATAATTTCTTCAATCAATGCTTCTTTTAAAGTAGCAATAGCAGCTTCAATAAGATTGCTACGGTCGTAGGCGATTTTTATTTTTACTCCGGGTGGCAATCCTTTTTCTACATCACCCAATTTTTCTTTTACACGGTCAATCACTTCTTTGGCGTTTTCACCGTATCGGGCAACTACTACACCGCCTACTACTTCACCTTCTCCGTTTTCATCCACAATTCCTAAGCGGATGTCACTGCTCATTTGCACATCGGCAACATCTTTCAGTTTTATGGGAATATTTTTATTGGAGCCAACAGAAATTTCCTCTATATCCTGAATGTCTTTGATATAGCCCAAGCCCCTAATCATGTAGCCCATACGGTTCATTTCATAAATACTTCCTCCTACATCACGGTTGTTTGCTTTTAAGGCGTTTGCCACATCCATTGCAGAAACATTATAATAAATCAGTTTATTGGGATTGATACTGACCTGATACTGTTTTTGAAAACCACCGAAAGAGGCGACTTCGCTCACGCCTTCCACATTCTGCAAAGCGAATTTTACATACCAGTCCTGCACGGCACGGAGTTCACCTAAATCGTAACCATCGCCCTGTAAGGAATACCAAAACACATGACCAACACCTGTTCCATCGGGACCAAGGGTTGGTGTTACACCCTGCGGTAATGCTTTTTGTGCAAAGTTTAATCGCTCCAAAACACGAGTTCTTGCCCAATAAATTTCCGCATCGTCATTAAAAATGACGAAGATGAAACTCATGCCGAACATAGATGCGCCCCGAATGGCTTTTACATTTGGAATGCCTTGTAAATTCGAAATCAAAGGATAGGTAATTTGGTCTTCCATGATTTGCGGATTACGCCCCATCCATTCGGTATAAACAATTACCTGATTTTCGGAAAGATCGGGAATGGCATCAACTGGAGTTGTCATTACAGACCAAACGCCTCCTACCACAATAAGCAAAATGCCAATCCAAACAAAGAACCGGTTATGCGTTGACCATGAAATGATTTTTTCTATCATGAGTTTCAATTATTAGAACGACTTAATGATTTGTGTGTGTGCTGTCATGTTCATGATGTTCATGCATTTCTTCCACTTTTTGCAAATCCATGTTGCACTTGGGGCATTGACCGGGTTTGTCATATGTTTTTTCTCCCTCACATTTCATAGGGCATTGGTATTGGGCAGTTGCGCTTTCCTCTGTTGCCGATTTTTCTGTTTTGGTTTCAGAATTATTGCTTCCGCAAGAAGTGATAAACATTGTTGTTGTAAGTAGTAATGCTGCTGTGATGATTTGTTTTTTCATGATGAATTGTTTTTAGTTTATGAAATTTTTCTTTTTAAAAGTTGTGCATTTATCGCAACCACAATTGTGCTTAAACTCATCAGCACTGCACCAATAGCCGGACTGAGCATAATATCCCATTTGTATAATACACCTGCTGCCAATGGAATAGCAAGAATGTTATAGCCCGCAGCCCACCATAAGTTTTGTATCATTTTGTTGTAGGTAGCTTTTCCAAATAATATCAGGTTGGCGATATCTTTCGGGTCTGAGTTTACCAAAATTATATCTGCTGTTTCGGCTGCTACATCAGTGCCTGAACCAACTGCAATTCCCACATCTGCTTGTGCCAATGCAGGCGCATCATTCACGCCATCGCCTGTCATGGCAACATATTCACCTTTGGTTTGTAATTCTTTTACTTTTTCTAATTTGTCATGCGGTAATACATTGGCTAAATAGCCGTCCATTTTCAAATCATCGCTCACCTTCTTTGCCACTTTTTCATTGTCGCCTGTGAGTAGTAAGTTTTTAATTCCTGCTTCTTTCAGAATTTGAATGGCTTCAAAAGAGCTTTCTCTTATTTGGTCAGAGAAGGTAAAATATCCAGCAACGTCTTTGTTTATCAAAATGTAAACAACAGTGCCTGTGAAATTATCGATTGTGTCTGTTATTTTGATGATTTGTTCTTTCAAATAATTCGGACCTACTACCTTTATCTCTTTTCCTTCCACGTTTCCTTCCAATCCTATACCGGGTAGGTAATTGAACTTTTCTGATTTTGGAATTTCAATTTTCAATTCCTTTACTTTTCGCAATAAACCCGCAGCGATATAATGTTCAGAATGTTGCTCTATGCCTGATGCCAGACGGAGTAATTCATTGTCATCATATTTTGTATTCAACACTTTTACTTCTTGCAATTCATGAGAACCTTTGGTTAGTGTTCCGGTTTTGTCAAAAATGATAGTAGTAATCAATCGAGCATTTTCAAAAGCTGTTCTGTTGCGAATGAGCAAACCTTTTTGTGCAGCGATTGAAGTTGAAATAGCCACAACTAAAGGCACAGCCAAACCTAACGCATGAGGACAGGAAATAACCATTACTGTTACCATTCTCTCCAAAGCAAACACAAATGGAAAACCTAATAGTAGCCAAACAACTAACGTTATTACACCACCACCTAAAGCAACAAATGTCAAAACCTTTGCGGCACGGTCGGCAAAGTTTTGCGTTTTGGATTTTATCTTTTGTGCATCCTCAACCAGTTTCACCACTTTGTTTAGATAGCTGTCTTTACCCGTGCTTTTAACTTCTATGGTGAGTGAACCATTGCTGTTTACTGCTCCGCCAATTACTTTACTGTCCTTTTCTTTTTTCACAGGTTTGCTCTCGCCTGTGAGCATACTTTCGTCAACATAACTTTCGCCCTCTATTACAATTCCATCAACAGGAACTTTTTCACCCGGCTTCACCATCACCATATCTCCAATTTTCAATTCACTGACCGGCATATCGTGAATGTGTCCGTCTTTTAGATGATGAGCAGTAGAAGGCATCATCTTAACCAGCAATTCCAACGAACGGGAAGCACCCATTACTGATTTCATTTCAAAATAATGACCAATAAGCATGATGTCTATCAGCGTTGCCATTTCCCAATAGAAGTCCATACCCTGCAAACCGAAAGTAATAGCAACACTGTATGCCCATGCAACCGTAATTGCCACGCCAATCAGTGTCATCATGCCAATGGCTTTGTCTTTTACTTCTTCATACAACCCTTTCAGAAAAGGATAACCACCATAAATGAAGATGAATGCGGAAAGAACAGCCAACACATATTTGTCACCCGCAAAAGCTAATTCAAACCCCAACCATTTCTGTATCATGTGTGACAATGCAAGCACAGGAATGGATACAATCGAACAGATTATAAATCGCTTCCAAAAATCCGCAACATTGTGTCCTGCGTGTTTGTCGTGTCCGCTTTCACCATGTTCAGCATGGTGGTCATGTGATTGTTGGCTTTCGGTATTGTGATGATGTGAATGTTCCATTTTAAAATATTTTACTAATATGTTTATAAAGTTACCTTAATAAACTGATGGTTATCAAAGCAATTAATGATTGTGGTCAAGTTAAGGAACTCGTCTCTTGAACAGAGCGTGGAAGATTGGCTCTTTTGGTTTTGTCCGTGTGTCGGCTTGTGGGGAGGGGCAAAACCAAATGTGCCAATGCGGGTGGGCTAAAATTACTCGCTTGTTTAATTTGTTTTTTAGCGGTGCTCGTGAATCGCTTTGCTTATTTGAATTAAAAAAAATGTGCGGTGGGGAAAATAAAAAATACAGAAGGGTTGGCAATGAGTGTCGGCTTGCTCGCTGTCCGTTTGTTATTTCGTTTGTATGTCTGTGTCCACCTGTCAAAATGGTTTGTCTGTGTGTTTAATGTTTAAATTTTGGTCGGTTTGTCGTCTTGTGAACGATCGTCCTACCATTGGCTATAACTAGTAAATATCATCAAATATATAAAACTTTTTTAAATTTTGATAGTAATGATTTCATCAATTCTTGTTGTGTAGGATTTTGAAAGTTTCTCTTGTTTCATTTTCCATTGTCTGCCAAGGGATTGATTGGCGAACTGACGGTGGGAAAATATTTAAGAACGTGAAAGGATACTTGCACGAGCAAGAGCGGGGGCTTCTTTGTTTTCCGTCTGTCAGCAACATTTTTTGTCCTGCTGAATTGGTGGACAAGCAACACTTCCGTAACTACAATAAACACAGCAGTCGCCTTGTTTTGGTTTAAGAACTTGTTTACATTTTTCACATTCGTAAAAATATTGGCAGGCGTCAGTCGGCATTGTTTCTTCTTTCTTGTGTCCGCAGTTGGGGCAAGTAATTGTTGATTGTAATTTGATTTCCATTCTATTTTTCTTTTTTGTCGGTTACAGAATATCCTGTTGAGTTTATTGCTTCTTCAATTTCTGAAATATTTGTTTTTGAGTTGTCAAATTCTACGATTGCGTTTTCTTTTTCGTATGAGGCGTTTGAACTTATTATTCCTGTCAATTTATTTACTTCGTGATTTACGTGTTCGCCACAACTTGCACAAGTCATTCCGCTAATCGTAAATTCTACTTTTTGAATATTGGATTTGTCCACTACTATGATTTGCTTTTCTGTCTTTGGGTAGAAAATGCTTGAGTAGTATGGAAAGGCAAGCATTACGATTGCAAATGCTGTTACTATTCCTAAAAACATTTTTGACTGAATGAATTTTGGTTTTTCTTCTGTTTCACAATTGCAATCTATCTGCTTTTTGGGTTTCAACTTTTGA
>DLGS01000149.1 GCA_002482815.1 Bacteroidetes bacterium UBA7688 | reverse complement strand
CAGGTAAGCAGCCAAAGCTTCATCAGCTTTCAACAAACCATCACTGAAAGCTTTATCAGGAAGAGCAACTGACCAGAACTGAAGGCGGGCAGTAGACTGCAGGAAAGTACGCACACGCTCAGGGTTGCGCACACCAGCCAATTCAACAGAAATGATACCTTTATTCTTATCGAGATTAACGTTTGGATTTGCAACACCAAACTTGTCAATACGCGTTTGAATTACGTTATAAGTACGATCAATTGCGGCATCAGCTTCTGTACGGATTTTTGATAACACCTGAGCGTTTGTAGAGCTCAAAGTGATATCTTTCTCAGAAGGTTTTGTAAATAAGGTGGCAAGGTTTGCACCGCTATTTTTCTGATACGCCTCTCCGAACAATTTGATAAAATCAGCATCGCTGTTAGCTTTCAATGCGTTTGCATCTGCAATGGCTTTATTAAGCGCAGGATCTTTCGGATTATTGCTCATAGAGCGAACCAAACCATCCAAACCAACTTCCAGGGTAACGTTCATACCGCCCTGAAGGTCAAGGCCAAGATTGATTTCCTGATCTTTTGCTTCCTGGTAGGTGTACTTTTTAATCAAAGCGTTAAAAACAGTTTCGCCCTGTAAGCTATCGGTAATCTGATCGAAACGGGCATCAATAGCTTTCTTTTGTTCGTCAGGATTTCCGGAAAGTTCGGGTTGTCTTGACATCACATAATTGCGGGCAGCAGCCTGGGCTTTTGTCTCTACATTCTTCACAATGAATGTGAATGAAAGCTGATAAAGCGAAATGAGAATAAGCGCGACGGTAAAAAATTTTACCAAACCTTTTAATTGCATAGGGCTTGAGGGGTTAAACCAATTGTATTTTGTTAAAAATAAAAGCGGGCAAATATAGCATTTTAACTTTAAAAACAAGGTTTCTGCCAATTGATTATCAAAAGTGCTTAATTGTCAGTCATTTCCTGATCTTTATCATACTTCTAATCTTTACTGAGCACAAAATCAATTTTATAACAAAGACTTATATGGGTATTACAGATTAAGCCCTGTTTCTTGTGAAATAATAATTACTTTTGTCGGGCTGGAATACAAAAATTATTTTTCAATTGTTTTTAAAGTAATTATTGCATTTCTTCGATTTTGACCAGAAAAAAGCAAAAGACAATAGGAGCCCTATTATACTATATAACATTACCGTTCATTTATTTATTGTCGGTTCTCCCTTTTCCGTTATTGTACGGAATGTCTTATTTGTTTTATTTAGTTCTTTATTATGTTTTTGGATACAGGAAAAAGGTGGTTTTTGAGAATCTGAGCAATTCGTTTCCTCAAAAAAATGAGGCGGAAATAAAACAAATTGCTAAGGAATTTTACCATTATTTTTGCGACCTGATTTTCGAATCATTTAAAACACTGACAATAGATAAAAAGTCAATGTTGCAGCATTGCAGCATCGATGATAAATCATTAGTTCTTTTTAAAAAACTGGCTGAGCAAAATCAGAGTATATTACTGGTATTGGGGCACAAAGGAAATTGGGAATGGGCAGGCAACACCTTCAGCCTGCTGGGTTTACACCAGCTTTATGTGATTTACCATCCTTTGGGAAATGAATATTTTGACAGCCTGATGTATAAGATGCGGACAAGATTCGGGACCCGGCTTATTCCTATGAAAGATACTTTCAAAGAAATGGTAAAACACCGGAACGAACTGACTGCTACAGCATTTATTGCAGACCAGACACCGCAACCGGATACTGCACACTGGATGCGTTTCCTGAATCAGGAAACGCCGGTTTATCTGGGTGCAGAAAAAATTGCAACAAAAATGAACAGACTTGTGCTGTTTGTATCAGTTGAAAGAATAAAAAGAGGATATTACGTTATTAAATTGGATGAAAATAATATAATGAATCCTGCTGATTTTGATGCAGGTGGATTGACGGAAGCACACACGAAACGACTAGAGGAAGATATTGAACAGCAACCCGAAACCTGGCTTTGGACACATCGCCGCTGGAAACACAAACGAAATTAATTTTATTAATAAATTCATTTTTTAGAAGACAAAAATGCTCACAGGTAAACAACTTATTCTTGCCACAAAACCATTCGCACAAGAACAACGCGGCAGAAGCTGGTATGTATTATTAAGTACACTTACATTATTTCTGGCAGCCGCGGCCGGCACTATTTATGGCCAGTATGTAGCAATCAGATTAACGTGCAGTGTGTTAATGGCATTATTAATGATGCGCATGTTCATTATCTATCACGATTTTGAGCATCATGCTATTTTACAAAAATCACGCATCGCCAAATTCATCATGTCTGCTTACGGCCTTTACATGCTTACTCCTGCAAGTATCTGGAAGCGTTCTCATGACTACCATCATAAAAACAATTCAAAATTATTCAGCGCCAGTATTGGTTCTTACCCAATTGCTACAAAAAAGAAATTTGCAGCAATGAGTAAGGGAGAAAGAGCATCTTATCTTGCTATACGCCACCCATTAGTTATTTTGTTTGGGTATTTTACCATTTTCATTTTTGGAATGTGTATTGCTTCTTTTGCCAGTACGCCAAAAAAACATTGGGATTCTTTAATCGCTCTGATTCTGCATGTGGCACTTTCCGTATTTATCTTTTTCTTTTTTGACGCACAAACCTGGTTATTTACAATTGTGCTTCCTTTCACGATTACCTGTGCTATTGGCTCCTATCTGTTTTATGCCCAACACAATTTCCCTGGCGTAGTTTTTAACAGTAACGAGGACTGGACCTACGAAAAAGCGGCACTTGACTCCAGCAGTTATATGCGTACCAACAAGGTGATGGCTTGGTTTTCAGGCAACATTGGATATCACCATATTCATCATTTAAATGCGCGTATTCCTTTTTATCGTTTACCGGAGGCCTACAATGCTATCCCGGAATTAAGGACTGCAAAACAAACTTCCCTGAAAATTTCAGATATGGTTCAATGCTTCAAATTGAAAATATGGGATCCTGAAGTTCAGCGAATGATCAGTCTTAAAGAATTTAAGATGACTATGGCATAGTTTTTGGTTGGATTAATACAAATTTGTACTCTAAATTTTGTATTATGAACATAACTAAAACACTATTCTATTCTATAATTGCCTCAAGTGCAATTAGTCTTGCCGGTTGCAGTAAAGACGGCGGTGGTATCAATATATTTTCCATTGAAGACGACAAACAACTAGGGCTGCAGACCAAATCGCAGATAGAAGCAGACCCCGGACAATTCCCTATTTTGGACCCTGCCACTCATGCCGCAGCCTATTCCTATATAAATGCTTTGCGCGATGACATACTCGCCAGCGGAAAAGTAATCCATAAGGATGATTTTATCTGGGAAGTAAAAATCATTAAAAATGATGAGGTTCAGAATGCATTTTGCACACCAGGCGGCTACATTTATGTGTACACCGGCCTGATAAAATACCTGGATAACAAATCTGCTTTGGCTGGTGTAATGGGACATGAAATGGCCCACGCCGACAGAAGACACAGCACAACACAAATGACCAAAACCTATGGTGTACAAACCTTACTGGATGTTGTTGTGGGAAAAAACCAAGGTTTGCTTACACAAATAGGAGCAGAATTGGTCAACCTGAAATTCAGTCGTTCAGACGAAAGCGAAGCCGACGAATATTCTGTCAAATATCTTTGCCCAACCAAGTATCATGCTGATGGAGCTGCTTACTTCTTTCAGAAAATTATCGATATGGGCAGCAGCAATCCCCCTGAATTTCTGAGCACACACCCTAACCCTGACAACAGAGTAAGCAATATCAAGCAAAAAGCTACTGATGGCGGATGCGTATCATCTATTGCCAGCAACGAAGAGATAGATGGATACAATACGTTTAAGGCATCGCTATAATTAATTAAATATTTTAACCTCTCCGGCACTATTCTGTAGTGCCGGAGCTTTTTATTATAACATTGGCCTGGGCATTATAAAACCTTCTCAAAAAACTTTACCTTTGCCATCTTATTATTTTCCATAAAATGAACAGAATTTATTTCGACAATGCAGCGACAACAGCACTGGATGCTGAAGTTTTGGAAGCAATGATGCCCTATCTCACTGAGAAATTCGGCAATCCTTCCTCAGTATATTCCTATGGCCGCGAAACAAAAATGGCGATAGAAAATGCACGCAAGCAGGTTGCAAAAATTCTGGGTGTTACTCCCGGAGAAATATTCTTTACATCCGGCGGAACTGAGAGCAGTAATACTGCAATCAGCGCAGCAGTAAGAGATTTGGGATGCAAGCACATCATAACCTCCTCAATTGAGCATCATGCAACAATGCATTGTGCAGAGGAAGTAGCCAGAGACCGCAATATCCCGCTAAGTATTGTAAACTTAAGCGAGAACGGACACGTAGACCTTACGCACCTGGAAGAACTGCTAAATACACATACTGAAAAGTCGCTGGTGACCTTAATGCACGCCAACAATGAAATCGGTAACCTGCTGAATGTATCAGCAGTCGGCGAGTTATGCGAAAAATACGGAGCAATTTTCCATTGTGATATGGTTCAGACAATTGGTCACTACCCTATCAATCTCCCTGCTTTAAAAATTCATTTTGCCAGTGCAGCAGGTCATAAATTTCACGGTCCGAAAGGTGTAGGTGTTTTGTATGTAAACGCTAATATGCAGATTAAACCAATGATTTGTGGTGGCGCACAGGAGCGTAATATGCGTGCCGGCACAGAAAACATGTATGGTATAGTAGGTTTTGCAAAAGCACTGGAACTTGCAATGGCAAAACACGATGAAGACAGTCAATATATTTTTGGGCTGAAGAAATATATGCATGAAAAATTAAAAGAAAATTTCCCGCAGGTAATGACCAATGGCGATACTTTCGGCGAATGTTTATACACCGTGTTAAATGTTTCATTCCCTAAAACAGACAAATCCGAATTGCTGCTGTTCAACCTTGACATGGCCGGCATTTGCGTAAGTGGCGGAAGTGCCTGTTCAAGCGGCACCACTTCTGTAAGTCATGTTATTAAAGCCTTGTACAACGGGCAATCTTCAACAATGATTCCGATTCGCTTCTCTTTTTGTAAACACAATACCAAAGCAGAAGTCGATGCGGTAATAGAAAAGTTGAAAGAACTGGTTTAAATACTATTTATTCTTTAAAATAAAAAAAGCGCAAATCAAATTTGCGCTTTTTTTTTATTATCTGATTTTAAGTTTAATTATTTTTAAAAGGAGCAATTAACTGGAACTCAGGGATAGTAACGGTCATCATTCTTTTGGTAAATAAATCTTCCATTGTATAGGAGCCAAACATTTTACCCATATCACTGTTCAGATTGCATGAAGAAACGTACTGATAATTTTCTCCAGGCGCAATAGTGGGTTGCTGGCCTACCACACCTTCTCCTTCTACTTCCCTGACATCTCCGTTACTGTCAATAATATGCCAGTGACGGCGCATTAATTTTACAGGCACATTTCCAAGATTTTCGATGGTGATGCGGTATGCAAAAAGATACTCTGCATTCAGAGGCTTGCTTTGTGCCGATTGATAAAAAGTTTCGACCACTATATTCACATCATTGGTGACTTTATGTACCATATAGCTATAAGGTTTTTGTAAAAGTAGGGAATTATATCATTGATAAATGCTAAATAAATTTTCGCAACATTTCGGCTATCAATTCATTCTCAAAACCTTTCTGAGTAAGGTATCGCTGGAGTTTTGCCCTGCGGGTGAACACGTTTCTGTCCTTAAGAATATCCGGCATTTTCTTTTCTGTAAGCTTTTCAAGTGTTGCCTGGTATTCCTCTTCATCAATCTCGCTCAAGCCTTTTTTGATACAATAGTCCGAAATCTGATCTTGCTTCAATTCATATACGATTTTACGCCTGCCCCAGTTTTTTATCCTGAATTTCCCCCTTGCAAATGAACGTGCATATCTTTCCTCATCAACTAATTTCTGCTCAATTAATTCAGTCATAATCTGCCCTACCTCCTCTTTGTCCGCGCCATTTTCATACAGCTTGTTCCTCACCTCTTTCTGACATCTGTCCTGGTATTCACAATAACGGCTTATCATTGCTCGTAAGTCCATCGGCCTGCGGTTTTTATAATTAGATCTTTGTAAAAATAAAGACCGCACATTAAACAACGTACGGTCTTTTGTTTTATTAAAATAGTCGATATTTTATTTACTCATTTCGGCAAAATACTTGTGGAAATAAGGAATTGTTTCGATGCCTTTGTAATAATTTGCCACATCATATTTTTCATTTGGCGAATGGATATTATCGTTGTCCAGCCCAAAGCCCATCAAAACAGTTTTAAGTCCCAATGTTTTCTCAAACAAAGCAATAATAGGGATACTTCCACCACCGCGTGTTGGTATCGGATCTTTACCAAATGCAGTTTGAATAGCCTTTGCGGCAGCTTTGTAGGCTACTGAATCTGTTGGTGTTACCACAGGTTCACCACCATGGTGTGCTTTCACTGTAACAGTTACATTTGCCGGTGCTATACTTTCAAAATGCTTCTGAAACAAGGCTGAAATTTCATCTGAACTTTGGTGAGGCACCAGGCGCATCGAAATTTTCGCATTCGCTTTGGAAGGCAAAACGGTTTTGGCACCTTCACCGATATACCCACCCCAGATACCGTTTACATCCAGCGTTGGACGTGTACCGGTGCGTTCCAATGTTGAATAGCCTTTTTCACCCCAAACTTCCTTCACACCTAATTCTTCCTGATATTCTTTCAGATCGAAAGGAGCAGCATTTAAAGCTGTTTTATCTGCATCACTCAACTCGTCTACTTTATCATAAAAAGCAGGAATTGTGATATGGTTATTTTCATCGTGCAATGAAGCAATCATTTTGCACAAAATATTAATCGGATTAGCCACAGCGCCACCGTATACACCACTATGCAAGTCTCGGTTCGGACCGACCACTTCTACTTCCATATAAGCCAGTCCACGCAAGCCGGTCTCGAGGCTTGGATGCTCCATACTGATCATAGAAGTATCAGAAACCAGTACAATATCAGCTTTCAGTTTTTCTTTATTTTGTTCGAGGAAAGGGCCAAGATTAGAAGAACCAACTTCTTCTTCGCCCTCAATCATAAACTTAACATTACAGGCCAGCGTATTGGTTTTGGCTAATACTTCAAAAGCTTTGACATGCATAAACATTTGCCCTTTATCGTCACAAGCTCCGCGGGCAAAGATTTTGCCGTCTTTAATCACCGGTTCAAAAGGGCCACTGTGCCATAACTCCAGCGGATCGGCTGGCTGAACATCATAATGTCCATACACCAACACCGTTGGCAAAGACGCATCAATCATTTTTTCTGCATAAACAATCGGATGTCCGGCAGTCGGACAAATTTCTGCATTATCCACACCTGCATTAAGAAGGCTTTCTTTAACAGCTTCCGCGCATCTTGCTACATCTGCTCTGTAGGCGCTATCTGCACTGATAGAAGGGATGCGCAACAAAGCCAGTAATTCTTCTAAAAACCTGTCCTTATTTTGATTCAAATAATCGTTCCAAACTTGCATTGAAAAATAATATTTATAAATTTTAAAATTAGCTTCTTCTTGAAATAACTTCGATGGCTTTGAACTCCTTACCATCTTTGCCTTCCATAAAAATGGATAACTCCTGATTTGCAGGATCTTTCATCTTTAAAACCTGGTGAATTTTTAGAGGCGCTTTGGTAACCGGATTAGTGGTGTAGCCTGTAAAATCAATCGTATTGGTATTTGGATCAAAAGTGCCTTCCAAAACAAGAATACTGGACCCAAAATTATCAAACCAAACTTTCGTAAATACCCTTTTATTATTGTCATAACCGACAATAGACTGGGCTTCATAACGCTCATTATTCATTTGTCCAATAATGCTCGAAACCAAAAAATGACCATCTGCAGCCATTCTGCCGTCACGTTCTACCACTGCCGGAGTAAAATCACCGCCTTCTTCACGCCAAACCTTCATTTCGTCGTGCCAATGCCCGGACCACTGAACCAGTAACTGATGCATCGGCCCCAGGGAACGGGAATTCATTTGCATAGCACGTTCTTCAGGAGTTTCCTTTGGCATCGGAGGGGCCGGAGTCGCCGTAGTATTAGATTTATTTGATTTTTTAGATTTCTGAGCCATAGCAGGGAAAGAAATGCCGGCAATCAGAATCAGAAGAAGTATTTTTTTCATAGAATAATTAATTCGTTCATTAAAAAATTGAATCCCCCAAATGTAAGGCTAATAACACATTTTGAACTGACCAAAAGCAGAATTTATTTTTTACGATTAAAAAATAAAATTGAATGGTGATTTGGAATTTCAATACTATTTTCGCCTTTTCTAATTTTCAAAAAAAATATGATAGACGTATTATTGGGGCTCCAGTGGGGAGATGAAGGAAAAGGTAAGATTGTAGATTATCTGGCAGCCCGCTATGATATTATTGCCCGTTTCCAGGGTGGACCAAATGCTGGTCATACCCTTTATGTAGATGGTCAGAAAGTAGTTTTGAGAACTATACCTTCCGGGGTTTTTCAGTCGCATTGCCTGAACCTGATTGGGAATGGCGTGGTGATAGATCCGGTGGCACTTAAAGCTGAATTGACCACATTGGTAAACATCAGGCCAGATGTATTAAGCCGTCTTTTCGTTTCTCAAAAAGCACACCTTATTTTACCAACCCATCGAGCACTCGACGCTGCATCAGAAGCAGCAAAAGGAGTTGATAAGATTGGTTCGACACTGAAAGGAATTGGTCCCGCTTATATGGATAAAACCGGCAGAAATGGATTGCGTGTCGGCGATATTCAAAGCAAAGATTTCAACAAAAAATATGAGCAGCTGAAACAAAAACATATTGCAATGCTGCGTCAATATGATTTTGAAGTAAACTGGCAGGAATGGGAACAGGAATTCCTTGAAGCGATTGAATATATGCGCGGCCTGCAAATTGTCAACGCAGAATACTGGCTGGATGAACATATCAGAAACGGAAAGAAAATCTTGGCAGAAGGTGCTCAAGGCAGTATGCTGGACATTGATTATGGTACTTACCCTTTTGTTACATCATCTAATACAATTGCCTCAGGTGTGTGTAACGGACTTGGTGTAGCACCATCAAGAATTGGTGAAGTATACGGTATTTCTAAAGCGTATTGCACACGTGTCGGAAGTGGTCCTTTTCCGACAGAACTGGATGACGAAACCGGCGAAGCGCTTCGCAAAGCAGGAAATGAATTTGGCGCCGTAACAGGCCGCTCAAGACGTTGCGGTTGGATTGACCTGATTGCTTTGCGCTATACGGTAATGCTCAGTGGTGTTACAAAAATCATTCTTACCAAAGCTGATGTGCTGGATGGTTTTAAAGAACTGAAAGCAGGAGTTGCTTATAAGATTGATGGAGTTGAAACAAAAGAATTTCCTTTTGACATTTGTACAGCAAATCTTGAACCGGTTTATAAAACTTTCAGCGGTTGGGATAAGCCAATCAGTGAATGTAATGCTTACGATGAATTACCACCATCATTCAAAGAATATTGTGATTTTGTAGAAGAAAGCCTGGGCACTAAAATTGCATTTATATCCAATGGTACCGGGCGCGACCAACTACTGGTAACTCCATCATAAAAAAATTTAAGAAAAAAAATTTGGCAATTTCGAGAAACAATTAAAATTTTACGGCATCAAGAATTAGCGCTATGAAATCGAACCCAACTAAAAAGACGGCTATTAAAAAAACAGCCGGTGCTGCAGAAAAGGCAACTACTAAAAAAGTAGTGAGTAAAAAGAAATCGGAAGATGAGGATGACGATTTAGAGGAAGAGGATTTGGAAACAAGTCCCAAAAAAACAGCTTCGAAAAAAGCAGTTCCAAAATCTAAAAAGTCGAAAGACGACGATGATGATGATGACGATGACGACGATATAGAAGACGACATCGAGGATAAAGATGATTTTGAAGAAGAAGATGAATTCGATCTTGATAAAGAATTTGAAGAATTCGACCTGCCAAAATCAAAAACAAAATCGGGAGGTCCTGCAAAGAAACCAACCAAAGGTGGCGGAGATGATTTTGATGATGATTTTAAAGATTTAGGATTCTTTTCCGAAGATAGTTTCGGAGATGATGATGATGATGATTTTTAATCTGCAAAGGTATTGAACCGACATAAAAAAAGCTTCCGTTTTTCACCGGAGTCTTTAAACGAAATAAAAAAAAGAATGTTGCATTGGGCTAATCAGTGCAACATTCTTCTTTTTTTGGATAGCAACCAGTATGCGCATACCAATGGCACCTACGAATGTCTCTGTGGCGCCGGGACCCTGACAGAAGTTCGGAATGATAATGGGCAGCTCAGCGGGCTTAACGAGAATTTTGAGCGGCATAAAGACTGGCTTTTCGGACATATCAATTATGATTTCAAAAACAAACTGGAACGACTCAAATCTGATCACGCATCGCACTATGAGTTTGACGAAATCCATTTTTTTCAGCCGGAAACTGTTTGTTATATACTGAGAAATGAATGCGAAATTCATATAGAGTCCGCATATAAAAATCCCGAAGAAATCTGGCAGGAAATCCAACAACAAACAATAGAAATATTGGCCGGGAACGAACCTGAAATTTCATTTCAAAAAAGAATTGAAGAAAGCGAATATCTTGATATCATAAACAAGCTGAAAGACCATATCATAAATGGAGTTTGCTATGAAATCAACTTTTGCAACGAAGCATTTTGCGAGAATGCTTCTATAAATCCCTTAGTAGCTTTCCAAAAGCTAAACATCCTTTCTCCGGCGCCTTTTGCTGCATATTACAAGTCTTTTGGTCAGCACTTAATGTGTGCATCACCGGAGCGTTATTTAAGGAAAGAGGCAGACAAAATAATTGCGCAACCCATCAAGGGCACAGCCAGAAGAAGCGCTGACGATTTGATGGATAAAGAACTTCAATACAATTTAAGCAATAGCATTAAAGAGCGTGCAGAGAATGTGATGATCGTAGACTTAATGCGAAATGACCTTGCTCGTTTTTGTGAACTTGACTCCGTAATAGTTGAAGAATTATTTGGAATTTATACCTTTCCCCAAGTACATCAAATGATTTCGACTATCAGTGGAAAACTAAAAAATGAATACAACCTTTTTGATGCATTACGCTTATCATTTCCAATGGGAAGCATGACGGGCGCTCCCAAAATAATGGTCATGAACTTAATTGAAAAATATGAAAATGCACGCAGAGAGCTATTCTCAGGATGCGTAGGCTATATTTCCCCAGATGGCAATTTTGATTTTAATGTAATTATCAGAAGCCTGTTTTACAATCAAAATTCAAAATACCTGAGCTACCAAACGGGTGGAGCTATCACATTCAACAGCGACCCAAAACAGGAATGGGAAGAAACTTTACTGAAAGCGATGGCGCTTGAAAAAGTCTTCCATTCTTAATATTGATAAGCAATAGAAAAAGGCAACCACAAAATCTGTAGTTGCCTTTTTAACTTTACTCCTATTTCAAAAGAAATTATAAGCCTATCTGAGCAGTGTAAGGTTACCATTATAGTTTTCACTCACACCGTTGGCAAATGAAACACGAATCTGGTAAACATAAACACCGAATGGCATTGCCTGACCTTTATGATTTCCATCCCAACCGCGTCCATTCACTTTATCTGTTTCGAAAATCAACTGACCCCAGCGATCAAAAATCTGCATATTAAAAGTCACAACTGATTTAGATAGTAATTCCCGCGGAAGGAAATATCTGTCCTCATCATTTCCTGAACCGGGATTGAATGCATTGGGAACATCAAGATAACAAGCTTTGCTGACTGTTATACTGTCTGCACTTACACATTCCCAGTTCTGCGCTTTCACTGAATATTGTCCTGCATTACGCACCTGAATTGTTGGTGTTGTATCACCTGTATTCCAGGTATACTTATCAACAGAAATAGCATTATGGTTGCGCAATGTCAGTGCAATATTACCCGGACAGAAACCTGTATCCCTTCCCAAATCAACATTAGGTAATGCTACCACATCTACAGGGGCAGATACGGATACTGCAGGACAAGCAGGGTAAAAGCCTTGTAAAGTAACCAGAGCAGGCCCTGCTTTGGTAAATGCATGTCGTACCTGCAAAGTATTAAATGCAGGATCACCGTCTCCAAAATCCCAGCTTAAACCATTGAAACCCGGAGTTGCAAATCCCTGGAAGTCTACTGCATTTCCCTGGCAAATTTTTGACTCACTTTTGGCCATCGAAATTGAAGGCACTTTAAACACTTCTACCAACTGGATTGCAGTATCTAAACATCCGTTGATTTTTGTAGAAACAATTAAACGGATAGTGTAAGTACCACGTTTATCTTCATAGCGGTGGAAAGTATTGCTGTCAGTTGTTGATGCTCCATCCCCAAAGCTCCAGGAAGAATTATAACCACTTAAAGAACTTGTTGTGGAAGTGTTTGTCAGCGTCAATAATTCATTACCACAAAGAGAGTCTTCAGTTTTATCGAAAGAAGCAATTGCTTCAATCGTTTCGACCCTCAAATCCGAACGATCGCTCTCACATCCATTCACTGTTTGAGAAACAAAATAGCTAACTGTTCCGGCTTTGGAAGCAGATGGGGTTGGGGTACTTGGATATTTCATACCCGCTGTTGCTGCATCATACCATTTAAGGTTTACTCCACCTGCATTCAACATTTTTGTCTCAACATCTTTACAATAAATCAGGTCTGTATCTGCAGGAGCAGTTGGTTTCCTTGTAACAATAACCTGAATTCTTGCGCGTGGTGTTTCGCAACCGGCAGCGTTTACCTGACTTACCCAATAACTTGTTGTATCAAAATCTGTCGTTGCGCCCGCAGGGAATGCTGTACTTGGTGTTGGAGCACTACCAGGCAAACCCCCACTTGGACTGGAATACCAGCTAAGAGATGCTCCAGCTGCTGTTCCGGCTGTTAAAACAGATGGTGTTGCACCTTCGCAATAGCGAATGGGAGTAACTACTGTTGGCGGAACAGAGAAACTTATCGTGTCAACATAAAATATTAACCTTTGCGTATCGCAATTGGAAATCCCTGTAGCATAGTAGGTTTTAGGCCCCCAAACGGTTACTTCAACAGAGTCTCCATAAACAGCCCCAAGTGGGTATACTGTAGTACCAGTAACGGCAGGAATTGTACCTCCAGGCAAAATCAATGTAGACGAACCAATTGCAGCAAGATAAGATGGTGCTGCTGGTGTAGTCCATATCCATTGATACTGTCCACCATTGATAACTTTAAGGTTTACTTTTTTACCGGGGCATAAACGGAAAGTTGTATAAGGAGAATATGGAGATCCAGCCGATTCAAACTTAGGGGCGGTTTCTCCCAAAGCAGAATCAAGATCTGCCTGACGAAGGATATAAGTAAATGCCAGAGATGTTTTTTGGCCAGGGGCAAGATTACCTAAATTAAAAACGATACCAATGGCTTCATCAGCTCCGGTAGCACTTGGAGTAGACCATCCAACTGTCGTTTGATTACCGGATTCAGTACCATTTCCTAAATACAAATTAGCAAGATTGCCCGGATGCCATCCTGGTATATTCATACATCTCGCCCTGCAATCTTTTGTACCAAGACCAAGATAAGCGTATGTACCATATTTAACTCCGTCTGCGGTTACCAAACAGTTTTTTGAAAGAGCATTAGGCTGGTAAACTATTCTGTTAATCGTTGCATGAGAGCAAGCGGCCCAGGGCTGTTCATTATCCGGATCCAAACCGCGGTGGTAATAGATATTATTCAATGTTGTACTTCCCGTGTTTACCAAATCAACATAAATAACGAAATACAGTTTATCCTTTTTCAACACAGTCTTTTGCGTGATGCCAAGACTGCCATAATTGCCTTCCCAAATGCCTGTAGATTGAGTTGGTGTAACAACTGAAGAAGTACTTGTAGCGGGCATTTCATCAACGCCCATACCGCTGGCCCAGTTTCTTTTCTTTACTCCATTAATCTGAATTTCGAAGCCTTCAAATGGTGTGCCGGGGACGAAATAATCTCCCATATAAGGAGAGCGGCCAACAGCGCTTACAGCCCATCCATCCATATCAGGATCTGACACAAAACCAAGGGTTGTACCGCCGCCCACACAACTTGTTATGGGGTGATAACCTGCAGGAGCAGAAATACTGGTGCCAAAAGCGCCATCTGTATATGTTCCCACTTCCACAAAATCTCCCATCAAAAAAATATTGGTTTGAGCTTTTGTGGAAATAAAAGAAAAAAGGGAGAGAGCAGGTGCAAGTAAGAGTAATTTTTTCATGTTGGTAGGTGTTTAAGGTGGGTAAATTTTATTGTTTCATGAAATTGATTTCGTAAATGCTTTTGGGTTCATCTCCAAGGAAAATTTGCACTGTATAATTTCCTTTTTTAAGCGAACTGATGTCCCAATCGGCATTATACAAGTAGACTTGCTGCTGAGGCTTCCAACTAAAAACTTTTTTCCCGGAAGCATCCAGAATGTTTGCCCGGAAAGGCATTGGAGAAGGAGTATGAATCATAAAATGCGCCGTATTGGACGGATTTTTAGGCGTCAGTGAATAATTAACATTCACTTTTTCGCGCTCATTCAGCTGGTAAAGAAAATGACCGCCAACACCATCAAACTCTTTGACAGTATTAAGCGAAGAACTTGTCTGCGCAAAAGAATTATTGCTTAGTGCACAGCCTAACATAAAAGCTAAGAACAGATACTTCATAGGTGATAAGGTTTTGATTGTAAAAGAAATATACCCGTGGGTGAGCCGGGCTGTTATATTAAAGACGGGAAAAAACAAATTATGGTTTGGTGAATTACAAATAATATTTTTCCTATCAATGAAAATAATCAGTAAATTGCTATTACTAAATCTAAACAGAATGACAACTAAAATTGAAAAAGAGAATGTGCCACAGCTTAATTTCCTGCCTGCAGATAAAGACAACTCGAAGAAATGGAAACAAGATCTGGACTATGCAGTTCGCCTCGGAAATGAGCACAAAGGCAAGACAACTGTAACTTTTGTTTCGAAGGAAGGAATCTTTCAGGTAGAAACGACTATTTGGTCTGTCACAGAAAATGAACTTTCGCTTAAAGGAGGAATTCATATTCCTTTGAAGAGTATAACCGATATACACTTCTGATTACTTATCAAAATTTTCTGTTATAAAATCAAGAAAGGAGAGTTGCACGCACAATGCAACTCTCCTTTTTCTTATTTAAAATATTATGACTAAAAATTGCGCATCTTCCAGACACCCAACATGGCTTCTTTAATAATACCGGAACTCATTTTTGAGACACCTTCAATGCGATCAACGAATGTAATGGGCACTTCTTTTATTTTATAACCCAATTTCCAGGCTCTGTATTTCATTTCAACCTGGAAAGCATAGCCAACAAACTGAACATTATCCAATGGGATATGCTCCAGCACTTTCCTGCGATAGCAAACAAATCCTGCAGTCGGGTCATTCACCGGCATCCAGGTAATCAGCTTGGTATAAAATGCACCGCCTTTAGAGATTAATTTTCTATCAAGAGGCCAATTTACCAATTTGCCACCTTTCACATAACGGGACCCAACAGCAACATCTGCACCATCATTGGCACAAGCATCATGTAACCTGATTAAATCATCCGGATTGTGCGAAAAATCAGCATCCATCTCGAAAATAAATTCATACCCATTTTGCAATGCCCATTTAAATCCGAAAATATAGGCAGTACCTAAACCTAATTTACCTGTACGACAAACAAGATGTAAAGATTGTACGAATTCTTTCTGAAGAGAGCGAACAATATCAGCAGTCCCGTCCGGAGAGCCATCATCCACGATAAGGACATGAAATCCCCCTTCGAGTGACATTACCTTCCGGATTATCTTTTCGATATTTTCTTTCTCGTTGTAAGTAGGTATGATGACTAGTTTATCCAATTCCGGTTTTTTCAATTAAGATGGCAAAATAACGAAATACTTTTGGCTTCGAACGATTGTTTATGATATTCTAATTTTTTTATGAAATTATGACAAATCAAAAAGGGTCTATTTTCTTAATCTACCCAATTTCATTTCATTGAATATCTCGGAAATCTTTTGCTTGGTATGCAAGGCAAAATCAGAATTCATTATCCAATCATAATAATTGGGTTCTTTTTCCAAAACCTCAGTTACTTTTCGTCCTTTATGCTTTCCAAAATTAAATATTGGTGTACCATCCTTCATCACCATTCTTCTGGCATAATCCACCATATCATTGCTTCCGGCAAATTCCTGAATGGATGCTGCTTCTTTAGGTAAGTTTTCATAACGCTCAAGCTGGGCTTCCAACACCTCGATGGTTGCATTGATGTCTGCTTCAGCACTATGTGCATTCTCCATAGTTTTACCACAATAAAATGACAGGGCAGCACTCAGGGAACGTTGTTCCATTTTGAAGAAAATCTGTTGCACATCCACCATTGCCCTTTCTGTAAAATCAACATCAATACCGGAGCGCAAAAACTCTTCGGCAAGTAAGGGCAAATCAAAACGGGTAGAATTATAGCCGCCGAAATCACAACCTCTGATCCAGTTATTCAGCTCGTTTCCAATCATTTTAAAAGTTGGCGCATCTTTTACATCTTCATCATAAATCCCGTGAATAGCAGAGGAGTCTGCCGGAATGGGCATTTGAGGATTAATGCGTTTCACATATTTGTCACGCGTGCCGTTGGGATTCATTTTCACAAAAGCCAATTCAACTATCCTGTCTTTTGCGGTATCAGTTCCCGTAGTTTCGAGATCGAAGAAAACAATCGGGCGTTTGAGGTTAAGTTTCATGAGTAGGAAAGATTTTATACTGCCTGAAAAAGCGTTGCGAAGGTATGCCACATTTAAAATAAAGGGGAAATAAAAATACCACCGTCTCGGGTGGTATTTTTTTGAAAAAATATATACTATTTAAAGATTCCCTCTTTTTGCCTGCTCGCGTTCAAGACTTTCAAATAAAGCTTTGAAATTACCGGCACCAAAGCTCTGTGCTCCGTGGCGTTCAATAATCTCGAAGAACAAAGTCGGGCGATCTTCAACCGGTTTTGTAAAAATTTGCAACAAATACCCTTCTTCGTCACAATCAACAAGTATTCCCAGTGATTGCAATTTTTTCAGATCTTCGTCAATACTGCCCACACGCTCAGGAATCATTTCATAATAAGCCTCTGGTGGTGCACTCAAAAACTCAATGCCACGGGCTTTTAATTCGGTAACAGTTTTTACAATGTCTTTGGTCGCCACCGCAATGTGCTGTACGCCTTCGCCTTCATAAAAATCGAGGTATTCTTCAATCTGTGATTTTTTCTTTCCTTCGGCTGGTTCGTTAATCGGAAATTTCGAAAAGCCATTTCCGTTACTCATCACCTTACTCATCAGGGCAGAATATTCTGTATTGATTTGCTTATCATCAAAGGAAAGAATATTCACAAAACCCATCACCTCTTCATACCATTTAACGGTTGGTAACATACGGTTCCAGCCCACATTTCCTACGCAATGGTCGATATACAACAATCCGCAATCGCTTGGATTGTAATTGCTTTCCCATTTTTCGTAACCAGGCAAAAACGGTCCGGTGTAATTCTTACGTTCAACAAACATATGCACCGTTTCGCCGTAGGTATAAATACCGGACATTTTCACTTCGCCATTCGCATCAGTTAGTGTTTTTGGCTCCATATAAGATTTGCCACCACGTTTTGTCGTTTGTTCGTAGGCATCATATGCGTCATCAACCCACAGAGCAAGAACTTTCACACCATCGCCATGTTGTTTTACGTGTTCAGAAATTTCGTGTTTTGAATTCAACGCAGTTGTCAGCACTAAACGGATTTTCCCTTGTTGCAAAACATAGGATGAACGGTCGCGCACACCCGTCTCAGGGCCTGCATAGGCAAGGCTTTGAAAGCCAAAAGCTGTTTTATAAAAATGGGCTGCCTGCTTTGCATTTCCCACATAAAATTCTATATAATCGGTACCATTAATTGGTAAAAAATCCCCGGCTTTCGCAATTTTCTGCGCAAAGGTTAATGTTTCAGACATTGTATTTATTTTTTAAAAGAATGATGTAATCAATTAATTAATCTGCGGAACTAATTATTGCTCCATTCAGCCATTGCGAGCGTTCTCAGCAAATCTCTTTTCGAACTAAAATTAATACGAATCTTCATTATTGGTGTAAAGCGCAAATTTAAGCAAGAAGCCGGAATTACCGGTAAAATAATCTGTTAGCTTTTCCTTTAACTCATTTTAAAGTAAGTGTACATTTGTCCACTAATTATTTTTCTATGAATCACCTTTTCCTGAAGGATAAAGCAGCAAAATTATTCGTTTTTATGGCTGCATTTTTTGTAGCCAATGCATTGATTGCCGAATGTATCGGCGGCAAATTGTTTTCTCTCGAAACCCTCTTGGGGCGTGATGTTCATCCGTTTTCATTGTTGGGAGAAAATGGCCTGACCTATACCCTTACCTGTGGCGTATTACTATGGCCGATTGAATTTGTGATGACAGATATTGTGAACGAGTATTTTGGACCCAAAGCGGTGAGGCGCATCAGCTGGATTGCGGTATCCCTGATTGCTTATGCTTTTGTGATGTTTTATGTGGCAATGCGTGTGCCCGCTGAGCAGTCTTTTTGGGTTGGTAGTATGCAACAGGAAGGCATACCAAATATGCAAACTGCCTTTAGCGCAGTTTTGGGACAAGGAATGTGGATTATTGCCGGAAGTATTTGCGCCTTTTTAATCAGCCAATTGGTGGATGTCTGGGTATTTCATAAAATCAAAAAAGCAACCGGCGAGAAAAACGTGTGGCTGCGGGCAACAGGCTCTACCATGGTTTCGCAACTGATAGATAGTTTTATCGTATTGTTTATCGCCTTTCATATTGGCAAAGACTGGTCAATGCAAAGGGTTTTGGCTATCGGACTGGTCAATTACAGCTATAAAGCATTGATGGCAATTCTTTTAACTCCGGTCATTTACTTTGTTGAATATTGCATTGAAAAATATCTGGGCAAAGAAAAGGTTATCGAAATGAAAGCTCTGGCAATGGCACAATAAAATTTATTTTATAAACTGAAACGGGTTTCAACAAAATGTTGAAACCCGTTCTTTTTGTTTGAATTATTTTAGCTGATGCCGGAATTATCCAATTCTTCCTCTTCAGCCTCTTCAAGCCATTTTGAAGACTGTAATTTCTTTTTGCCCCGACCAGCTTTATTGAGCCACAATAACATTGCCGGCTGCAAGGTAAGGTTGGTTATCATAGCCAGGAACAAAGTAAGTGAAGTAAGGAAACCCAGTGATTTTGTTCCGTCAAAATTAGATAAAGCAAACACCCCAAAACCAGCAATCAGAATCAACGAAGTGTAAATAATACTTAAGCCTGTATCGAAAATAGTGTGACGGACAGTGTTTGCAACATCATCTTTATAATGCTTCAGCTCGTGTTTGTAACTCACCAGAAACCTGATGGTAACATCAATCGTAATACCTAATGCCACACTGAAAACCAATACAGTGGAAGGTTTGATAGGGATACCCATCCAGCCCATAATACCGGCTGTGGCCAATAGTGGAATGATATTTACCACAAAGGAAATAATGAGTATCCGCCAGGAATAGAACAAGACAATCATACAACCAAAAATCATGATGAAAGCTAAAATCAAACTGTCGCGAAGGCTGTTGATGATAAACTTGCTGCCCTCAAGGAAAATTATACTCGAACCGGTGAAGGTGACATTGTATTTGCTGGTGTCAAATAATTCGTATGTTTTTGGACGGATACTGTCCAGTAAAAGAGGTAATCTGACAGAACCCACATCTTCCATGTTAATACTGATGCGTGTTTTTTGCTTGGTACTGTCCATAAAAGTGGTCAGCAATTTGGCAAACATATCACCACCGCCGGCAGCATTTTTATTTGGTTTCGCACGCAGATATGGTTGAATAAATGCTCCATCCATCATATTAGGAACGCCATAGCTGCTGCTGTCTCCGTCGTAATAAGCCTGGCGGGCAAACTTAACCCCATCTACAAAAGATAAGGGATGACCCAGCTCTTTATATTCAGACAACATGATTCCTAACTGGTCTATTTTTTGCATAACCGGCAAGGATACTGCACCATTTTTCCGCTTGGTATCAATCACAATTTCTAATGGCATTACCCCATGGAAATGTTTTTCGAAGAATTTAAGGTCGGTGTAAATTTTATCTTTTTTAGGCAGGTCATCTACCACATAACCTACCGTTTTCAGCTTGGCTACACCGATAAGTGATACAACCGTTACTGCTGCTGCAGCGATATAAATAATACGCTGGTTATTGAAAACCCAATTGGTCAGAATATTCAGAATTTTTGTCAGCCAGCCACTTTCAAGATAGTTGGTATGCTTGGTTTTGGGCGCAGGTAAATAACTGAATAAAGCAGGAAGGAATACAAGGGAAATCACGAAAAGGCTCATGATATTGATACCGGCAACCAACCCAAACTCCTTCAATACTTTACTCTTGGTAAAAAAGAAAACACCAAAACCGATAGCAGCTGTGAGATTGGTAAACAATGTTACAATTCCCATTCTGTCGACCATCCGCAACAAGGCTTTCGCTTTATTCCCATGCTTATTAAATTCAGAATGGTATTTATTAAGAAAGTAAACACAATTGGGAATTCCGATCACCACTATCAATGGAGGAATCAGTGCAGTCAGTAAGGTAATCTGGTAGCCCAGCAAAGTCATTGTACCAACCGACCAAACCACACCTACCATTACCACAATCATCGAAGCCAAAACCGCACTGAAGGACCGGAAAAACAGCATTAAAATAACTGCGGTAAGTACCAGAGAAAGCATCAAAAACAGTTTCATTTCGGCCTCAATTTTATTTCCGACCTGGGTACGGATATAGGGCAAGCCGGAATAATGCATTTCAATGTTTTGCGCTTTGCCAAAAGCATCGCATAAAGTGCTTACATCTGCAATTACTTTTTTTCGCCCTTTTGATGCCAGGACCTCTTTGTTAATATATAAAGCCATCATATACGCATGCGTTTCTGCATTATATAGAAGGCCTTTGTAAAATGGCAGATTAAGAAAAGTATTTTTGACGCTGTCTGTATTACCATCTGTTGCAATGGCATCGGATATTCTCTCCGTTTTCAACTTATCATTGGTTGTATCCTTTACCAGATTAATGGCTGTCGGAATACTGAGCACGTTCTCAATCGCATAGGTTTTCTGTAATTGCTGAACCAATTTGGTATAGGCATTGAAAAATTCAGGTTCAAAAAACTTATCCGTCTGAACACCAACCACCATCATTGTTCCATCCTGGCCAAATTGCTTTTTGAACTCCTGATACTCTAAATACTTTGGATTATCTGTCGGAATTGCCCCGGTGGAATCATAGCTGAGCTGGACCTTGGTGGCCTGAAAACCCATAAAAACTGTGATACCCAACAATATTATGAGTAAATAAATTCTAAATGTTATAATAAAAGCTGCTATACGATGCCACATTATCTCAGGAAATTAAGGGGGCGAAGGTAAGGGAATTCAACTTTTATGAAGAATAAGTTATTGCAAGATTGGGTTAAAATGAATTCAACAATACTTAATTTCTGTATGTAGGAATGAGGCAATTAACGTACTTTCGCAGCCTGAAAAAACAAGATGAAAAATATTCGTAATTTTTGCATTATTGCCCATATCGACCATGGTAAAAGTACTTTGGCCGATCGTATGCTGGAGTTCACCCATACTATTTCTGACCGCGACATGCAGGCACAGGTATTGGATGATATGGATCTTGAGCGTGAGAAAGGTATTACCATTAAGAGCCATGCCATTCAAATTAATTATCTCCACAATGGTGAACAATACATTCTGAACCTGATTGACACACCAGGCCATGTGGATTTCTCCTATGAGGTTTCACGAGCCTTAGCCGCTTGTGAAGGCGCTTTATTGCTTGTAGATGCTACTCAAGGCATTCAGGCTCAAACCATTTCCAATTTATATCTGGCTTTGGATAATGACCTTGAAATTATCCCGGTTATCAATAAAATTGATATGGATGGCGCTATGATTCCTGAAGTGACTGATCAGATTGTGGATTTG
Organism: Bacteroidetes bacterium UBA7688; assembly: GCA_002482815.1. Taxonomy (GTDB): domain Bacteria; phylum Bacteroidota; class Bacteroidia; order Chitinophagales; family Chitinophagaceae; genus Rurimicrobium. The sequence goes on along the minus strand of DLGS01000149.1, from coordinate 3,704 downwards.
ATTGGCTGCAAACCGGAAGAAATCATTTTAGCGTCCGGGAAAAGCGGAATTGGAATTCAGGATATCCTTGATGCTATTATCGATCGTATTCCCTCACCAAAAGGCGATGTGGCTGCACCACTGCAGGCTTTGATATTTGATTCTGTATTTAATTCCTTCCGTGGTATTATTATTTACTACCGCGTTATCAACGGCACAATTAAAAAAGGTGATAAAATTAAATTTATCAACGCCCAGAAAGAATACGAAGCAGATGAAGTTGGTGTGTTGAAACTGACAATGACGCCAAAGAAAGAAGTTTTGGCAGGCGATGTGGGTTATATCATTACAGGAATTAAAAATGCCAAAGAAGTAAAAGTTGGTGACACCATCACGACGGTTAACAATCCATCCTTAGAACCAATCCACGGTTTTGAAGATGTGAAGCCAATGGTATTTGCTGGTATATTTCCGGTAGAAACAGATGACTTCGAAGAACTCCGCGATTGCATGGACAAATTGCAATTGAATGATGCATCACTGACATTTGAAATGGAAACATCACAGGCGCTTGGCTTCGGTTTCCGTTGCGGATTCCTTGGGATGCTCCATATGGAGATTATCCAGGAACGCCTTGAACGCGAGTTTAACCAAACGGTCATCACGACTGTGCCGAGTGTAAGTTTTTATGCTTATACCCAACGTGAAAAAGATGTAAGAATCGTGGTAAACAATCCTTCTGAAATGCCGGACCCAACGCGCATCGACAGGATTGAAGAACCATTTATCCGTGCCCAGATTATTACCGCTCCGGATTATATTGGAAATATCATGACGCTTTGTTTGAGCAAACGTGGCATGTTAATCAATCAGAATTATCTGACACCAACCCGTGTCGAACTGACATTCGAAATGCCGATGGCTGAAATTGTTTTTGATTTCTATGATAAGTTGAAATCTTCTACCCGTGGTTATGCTTCATTCGATTATACACCGATTGACTACCGCGAAGCCGATATCGTAAAAATGGATATTCTGTTGAACGGCGAACCTCTGGATGCCCTGAGCGCATTGATTCACCGCAGTCGTACACAGGATTTCGGACGTAAACTTTGTGCAAAACTGAAAGAGTTATTGCCACGCCAACAATTCCTTATTGCCATTCAGGCTGCTGTGGGTGCTAAAATTGTAGCGCGTGAAAGTATCTCTGCGATGCGAAAAGACGTTACAGCAAAATGTTATGGTGGTGATATTTCGCGTAAGCGCAAACTATTAGAAAAACAAAAAGAAGGAAAGAAACGTATGCGCCAGATTGGAAATGTAGAAGTACCGCAGGAAGCTTTCCTGGCTGTACTTAAGCTGGACGAATAATTATCAAATATATTAATGATAGAAACCTGAATCAATACAATGATTCAGGTTTTTTATTGTTCTAACCCAGCGGCGCAGTCTTGTTTTTTTGATTCACCAACACAAAGTTTGAACAAGCAATTATGATGCCAGATTATAGCTTAATCCTCCCCTTGCCATGCAGGATTTAATAAATGGCCAAACTGCTTCATAAGTGGTTGTAACTTGCTCATTTGCTCGTCAAATACACTCATCACAAAAGTGTCAGTTTGATGAACATCCATCTTAGCAATAGTTTCCTTGTACAAATTCATTTCGCCCAATCCATAATGCGCTTCGGCCTTGTTTGCTAAAATCCAGCTCATTTCTGTATGATCCTGTACTTTCTGATTCTTTGTAAAAATATCATCTGCGGCCTCATTATATTTTCTTTCCTGAATTGTTTTCATATCACGTTCACACATCTTCAACACATCTTTTCTGATTCTGTTCGCCCAAATCATATCCGCAATTTTATCTTCGTTTGTGGTGTATAAATCTGATGCAACGCGAACATTCAAAAGGAACGATAAATTAATTCCGTGATAACGATTGTTAAGCAGAAAAAAACAACGTTGGTAGTTCAGAATTGCATATTGCAAATGAATTTCACCCTGTCCGTTAAAGTACAAACGCTTTTCTATTTTCCCACCCAGCACTACCGTTTCAGGGTCATTTGTATGCTGCAAGTCTATCTGCAAAAGCAGTGCAATTGCGTCTTTCAGCGCTGTCACAACATCCGGCTGTTGAGCTTTGTAGGTTGCATAAGAAAGCCGCTGAATTAAATATGCATCGCTTGTAATAAATTGTTCATCGGGGGCGCATGAAGCTATCTGAGATGCCAGTGAAAAGAACTTTTTGGCCAGAACAAAATCTTTATTAATAATTGCCTCTTCGCCCTGTTTCACCAACAAAGAAAGCGTTTGCTTTTCTTCTTCATTATCATTGTCCGGCAATGCCTGAGGAGAAGAAATTATTGTAGCACTCTCCAGGTTTGCACGCATCACAGGAGGAGTAAGGTTATCTAAAAAAGTATAAACCGGGCTATCGATATTTACTTGGGCAATCACAGCATCAAGTGTTTCCCCGAGGTATTTCTGAAAGCGTAAAACTTCATAATAATCAATATTCAGGCCCAGATGATTGTACTTGGAAATGAGGATATGATTGAGATCAAACGGATACGTCATTTGCTGTTCAGAAATAACGATTGTGGTGTGCGGTCGTAAAGCATGCCTGATGCCCAATTCATAAAAAGCATTTGCATTTGAAGTGGAAAGATCCGCAATTACAACATCCGCATTCAGCAATTGCTGATACATCGGCACATCGATTGAACCCGAATGTTTAATCTCATCCGCACGAACACAAACAATTCCCTTTTGTTCCACCACAGGTTTTATGAGCGCATTATAACTATAGTCCAAATCGAGCTTTCGCCCGGTAGCAAAATCAGTTTTTGTACCAAAACCCATTACCACAAAGCATTGCAGCTTTTTGTCAGTTGTCATTTTATATCAGTTTATCGGTATTAATCCAAATGTTTCATCAACTCATTCTTCAATTGCAACAAATCTGCTGCATTTTTTTGTGCTTTGCTTGCTGAAATATGACTCATTGCATCAATCATTAAATCGCAAAGTTCAATCTCTGAAATTTTCTTGCCTTTAGCACCCGCATGTTCCCAGATTTGCAAATAAGCGTTTTGAATATCCTCCAGGGTCTGGCTCCCTTTTCCCAGCAAATACTGAACAACCTTAATGTTCAATATAGCAACCATATCATAATAATTACTGCCTGAGGCGAATGTAGAAAGCGTATCCAGAACATCATTTAACTCTTTGTCAATTTTTGCAAGGGTCCATAGCTTATAATTTTTAGTTTGTTCGCCCCATTTTCTGCTGCCGGATAAAACCAAAACATTTTCCATATTCAACCAACTGCTCAGCGCATGGATTTTATAGGTATTGCCGGGACGACTATAGGCCTGATAATAATACTCCGCAGCCTTTTCGTATGCAGCCAACTTTGCTTCTACACTATCTGACAACAAAGCCAGTCTCCGGTAAGAACCGCCAAGCATATTCAATCTTTCTGCCGTCGGGCTGTAATTGCTCAGTACTTCCAAATCCTTAATTACCGTTTTAGCTGTACTTAAGGCAGTCTTTCTGTTTTTATCATCCGATTTGAATACATCAACAGCATGCTTGATGCGCACACTGCAATACTGTTCCATTGCCGCAAAAGAAAAAACTGCATTCTCCTCCCCTATCAGACTACCATATTTTGCGCTGCTGGTTTCGTAATCACGCAGAGCAGCGTAGGCCATTGCTTCC
>DLGS01000360.1 GCA_002482815.1 Bacteroidetes bacterium UBA7688 | reverse complement strand
AAAGCCACCATGGTTTCTCCTTCAAAAAATATTATGACAAGGAGCTTAAAGTCTGGGCTTTTTATGAAGGAGAAACCATGGTGGCTTTTGCCTCGGCCTGGCTTCATCAGGATGCGTTCGATATGTTTTATATTGGCTTCGACTACGAAAGAAATGCGGCACTAAACCTTTATTTCAACATCCTTTATTTTAGTATTGAGCAGGCTATTCTGGCCAGGAAACCTTTGCTGATTTTAGGACGTACTGCGCTGGAAGCAAAAGCAAGGCTGGGTTGTACACCTCATTATCTCCATACCTTTCTGTTGGTAAGGTCCCCTTATCTACGCCGACTGGTTTCAGGGAAATTAAACAACCAGCACCAACAGGAAGGCGCCTGGGAAGAAAGGCATCCGTTTAAGGTATAGAAATCCATTGACCACAAATACTCACATTCCTCAACTAAAATCCGCTGCCACAATTTAACTTCGCGCTATGTCCGAAAAAAAATTATTCCTGCTGGATGCGATGGCTTTAATCTATCGCGCCTATTTTGCTTTGGCCCGCAGTCCGCGTGTCACTTCTACAGGTAAAAATACCAATGCCCAGTTTGGCTTCACCAATACATTGGTTGAATTATTAACCAAAGAAAAACCAACCCATCTTGCGGTAGTGTTTGATACAAAAGCCGCCACAGTCCGTCATGATGATTTTACCGATTATAAAGCCAACCGCCAGGAAGCCCCGGACGATTTGCTGAATGCAATACCTGATATTAAGCGGATTGTAAAAGGCTTCAATCTGCCTTGTAAAGAACTGGACGGCTATGAAGCAGATGACCTGATTGGCACACTGGCCTGGGAAGCCGCCGACCTTGGCTATACTGTTTACATGGTGACACCGGATAAGGATTACGGACAACTGGTGCGCGAGAATGTGTTGATGTATAAACCTGCTGCATTCGGGCAAGGGCCGCAGGTATTGGGGGTGAAAGAAATTTGCGAAAAATGGGATATCAAACGTGTAGATCAGGTAATAGATTTATTGGGATTGATGGGTGATGCAAGTGATAATATTCCTGGTATTAAAGGAGTTGGTGAAAAGACGGCTGCAAAATTATTAGCCCAGTACGATACGCTGGAAAACATACTGGAACATGCAGATGAGCTAAAAGGTTCGCTCGGTGAGAAAGTTCGTGCCGGAAAGGAAAGTGCCATTATGTCGAAACGATTGGCAACCATTATTACAAAAGTTCCGGTCGAGTTTCATGCGGAAGATTTTCGGGTGAAAGAATGGGATAAAGATGCGCTGCAGGAAGTTTTTGCAGAGCTGGAATTCCGTACAATGGCAACGCGTATTTTAGGTATTGGTGCTACCAATTCCCCAACAGCAGCGCAGCCCGTTTCAACGGATTTGTTTGGTAATGCGATTAAAAACAAAACGGTTTCGAAGCCAAATGCCGAAGCCGATTCTTTGCCTTCCACACAACAAATGTTGTTTGACCTTTTACCACAAAGTGTAAATAATATCAGTACTATTCCGCACGAGTATACTTTGTTGAGCGAAGCGGATCTGGATGCTTTTATTCCAAAGCTGGAAGCGCTCAGCTCTATTTGCTTTGATACAGAAACAACCCATATTGACGCTAACCTTGCCGAGTTGGTAGGGCTTAGTTTTTCCTGGGAAACGGGTAAAGGATTTTACTTGCCGGTTCCTGCTGATGTAGAAGGTGTAATTGCCATTCTGCAAAGGTTTCAATCAGTTTTTGACAATGAAAATATAGAGTGGATCGGGCAGAATATCAAGTACGATATGCTGATGCTGAAATGGTACGGATTTGAGCTGAAAGGTAAAATTTATGACACCATGCTGGCGCATTATGTGATAGAGCCTGAAGGCAAACGGAACATGGATATCCTGAGTATGAAATACCTGAATTACGAACCGGTGTCCATCGAAACATTGATTGGCAAAAAGGGAAAAGGTCAGGGAACGATGCGCGATGTGGCGGTAGAAGAAGTGAAAGAGTATGCTGCCGAAGATGCTGATGTAACACTGCAATTGAAAGGGGTTTTTGATCCTTTGCTGGTAGAAAAAGAAGTGGGTAATGTGTTTAAGGATATTGAAAATCCATTGGTAAAAGTGCTGACGGATATTGAGTATGAAGGCATCCGGATTGATGAAGGATTTCTGAACAGTTATTCAAAAGAATTACAAACAGATATAGCTACAGCAGAAGCCAGCGTGTATGCACAGGCCGGGTTAAAATTCAATCTGGCATCACCAAAGCAATTGGGTGAAGTCCTCTTCGATCATATGAATCTTGGAGATACCAAAACAAAAAAAACCAAAACAGGTCAATATGCAACCGGTGAAGATGTGCTGGAAAAGCTGCGTGGTAAGCATCAGATTGTTGACAATATTCTGGTGTTTCGCGAATTGAGTAAATTGAAGAGTACTTATGTGGATTCTCTGCCTTTGCTGATCAATCCGAAAACGGGAAGGGTACACACTTCTTTCAATCAGGCTGTTGCAGTCACCGGAAGATTGAGCAGTAATAATCCAAACCTTCAGAACATTCCTATCCGCACCGATCGTGGCCGCGAAATCAGGAAAGCATTTATTCCCAGAGATGCCGATCACGTATTGATTTCTGCAGATTATTCGCAGATAGAATTGCGTATTGTTGCGGCCATCAGCGGCGATGAAAATATGATTCAGGCTTTCAAAGACGGGAAAGATATCCATACCGCTACTGCGGCAAAAGTGTATGGTGTGCCCGAAAATGAGGTAGATAAAAATCAGCGCCGAAATGCAAAGGCAGTAAACTTTGGCATCATTTATGGTCAGTCGGCTTTTGGTCTTGCAGAAAATCTGGGTATTTCACGCACCGAAGCAAAAACCATTATTGACGCCTATTTCGAGCAGTTTTCGGGCATCAAAAAATACATGAACAGCACGATTGCTTTTGCTCACGACCACGGTTATGTACAAACCATTGCCGGACGGAAACGCTGGCTGCCTGACATCCAAAGTGGCAACCAGGTAGTGCGAGGATATGCTGAGCGCAATGCGATTAATATGCCGATACAGGGAACTGCGGCAGATATGATTAAGCTCGCGATGATACGGGTACACAACGCCTTAAAGACAGAGAATTTGTTAAGCAAAATGATTTTGCAGGTGCATGATGAATTGGTGTTTGATGTGCCAAGAGCAGAAATTGATACTGTAAAAGAGTTGATTGTACGTGAGATGGAAGCGGCTATGATATTGCCGAATGGCGTGCCAATAAAAGCGGAAAGTGGAGTGGGTGACAATTGGCTGGAAGCGCATTAATTTAACTGAGAAATGAAAAACAAAACGCTATCGGAAAAAACACCGCCATACTTTTCTAAAAGTACCTACATTCAATTAATTGGTGCCGTTGCCATTTTTTGTCTTTTCCACGATGTTTGGTTTCACTTTTTTACAAATAAAATTGTCGAACCTTATTTGTCAATTATTAAAAAACATTGGTTGAAGGATATTGCATTTGGGACTCTTTCTTTAGGCAATTTTTTGCTGCTTCGGCAAGAGGTTATTGCAATATCTACGAAATCGCCCAAAAAGCATTTAGGCATAAACAAACACTTCAGTTTGTTTGTGATTTCAATTGCTCTATATTATTCACTTTTTCGATTTCAAGGCCTATTGAATTATGAATCTCTTGCCTTGTGTAGCAAAATCGTTTACTCAGATATTTTTTTGCTTTTCGGTCTATTAAACGTTGTTGTACTTGTTGTAGATGTTTGGTTGTATAAGAACAAAGAGAGAGAACCAAAGGCCGACTTTTTTCTTGACAACCCAATTGAAAAAGTTAGCGAAGACAAATTGCAGTACAATAACTATGCAAAAAATCTTGCTTCGAAAAT
>DLGS01000370.1:690-14727 GCA_002482815.1 Bacteroidetes bacterium UBA7688 | reverse complement strand
ATCTCTGCCGATACTGCCCAATCCTTTTTTATTGATCGTTCGCAAGGAAAAAAAAGACAAAGGCTATACGACAGATACAGGTGCATTAAAGCAACTGAAAGTAATTGAACAAGTCATCAGCCGCAGCGAAAAGATAATTGTAGCAACCGATGCCGGGCGTGAGGGTGAATTAATATTCCGCTACATCTACGAGTATCTGAAATGCAACAAGCCATTTGAACGCCTTTGGATTAGTTCGCTAACCGAAAAAGCAATCAAGCAGGGTTTTGACAACGTGAAACCTGGCAGCGATTTTGACGGATTATATCAGGCAGCGCAGGGCAGGAGTAGAGCCGACTGGCTGGTTGGTATCAATGCTTCTCAGGCATTGAGTATCGCCGCAGGAAATGGTATCTATTCACTCGGTAGAGTACAAACCCCTACACTGGCTTTGATATGTAAGCGTTATTTGGGAAATAAAAACTTCTGTTTACAAAAATACTGGCAGATACAGTTGTCCCATTCAAAGGAGTTTACAGACTTTAAAAGCCTATCCAAAAACAAATGGGAAGATAAAAAGCAGGCGGAAGATACACTAAAGTCCATTGAAAGAAATGGCAATATAGTTACGGTTACCGCTGTAGAAACTAAAAACGTGATGGAGCAACCGCCTTTGTTGTTTGACCTGACAGGCTTGCAAAAAGAAGCTAATATTAAGTTGAACCTTACGGCTGAAGAAACCCTGAACATTGCTCAAAGCCTGTATGAAAAGAAATTTATTACTTACCCGGGTACCGGAAGTAAATACATTCCGGAAGATATGTGGGCAGAAATCCCTAACCTTATCAGGGCTTTGAAAGATATGGGAGTCTTCAAGCAAGCAGTAACCAAAGTGAAATGGGGGCATTTCAATAAACGGATCGTAAATGACTTGCGTGTTACCGATCATCATGGTCTGCTGATTACAGATAAAATTCCTTCGGCATTACCGGCAAAGGAAAATGCGGTTTACAATATCATTGTCCTTCGAATATTAGAAGCAATTTCAGAGGCCTTTACAAAAGAAATAACCGATATTTCTTTAGAAGTTTTACATTATGATTTTACACTTAAGGGCTGTAAAATAATAAATCCGGGCTGGCGCCTGATCAAAGGAAGTTTCTCTGAAGATGACAACGAACCGATGCAGGAACTTCCCCAACTTAAAAAAGCGGATGAACTCAAAATCAAAGACGTCTCAATTCTGGAAAAGAAAACCAAAGCGCCTGTGCTTTATACAGAGGCCGGACTTTTATCTGCGATGGAAAATGCAGGAAAGGAAATTGAGAACAAAGAGGAACGCAAGGCATTACAAAGTATCGGTATCGGTACACCCGCCACAAGGGCCGGTATTATTGAAACCTTATTTACCCGTAATTATATTATAAGGGAAAATAAATCCCTGTTGCCAACTACAAAAGGATTGCAGGTATATGAACTAGTCAAAGAAAAGAAAATTGCCGATGCAGCGATGACTGCCGAGTGGGAACTTGCTTTGCAAAAAATTGAAAATAACGAGGCGGATGCGGAAGTTTTTCAAAGAGAAATAGAAGATTACGCTGCATCGATTACCAGTGAACTACTGCAAACAACAATTGCACAAAACAATCTGCCAGAGCTTGTTTGCCCAAAGTGTAAAAAGCAGCAATTGGTAATCAGGGACAAAATTATCAAATGTCCTGATGAATCCTGTAACTGGTTACAATTCCGAACCGTGTGCGGTGTACATTTAAGTATAACGGACATTGAAAGTCTTGTGATTAAAGGCAAAACCTCGCTTATTAAAGGATTGAAAAGCAAATCAGGAAAGAAATTCGATGCTTATATCGTACTCAATGATAAAGCAGAAAGCTCCTTTGAATTTGAAATATCTAAAGCAATAAAGAAATAATAACCAAAGCAACTCTAAACAAAATATAGTATGAATCCACGACAAAAAGACCTATCGTATTTCAGGTTGAAACTACAACAACTAATGAACATCAGCTTTCCTGAAAAAGCATATGATTTGAAATTCATTGACCAGCGTTCAGGCTGGGCAGCCAATGCCTACGAAGGTGCTTTTAAAGCAGGAAATTCCATTATCCAATGTGAAAAAATTGCTGAACACATTCTTTTCGAAGGATTGCACTTCTCCAGGTTTGATACCATTTTTCAAGTGGTCTGCAATGAGTTTGATACTAGAATGGCAGACGAAGAATTGAGACCATTTACGGTGAAGATGATAACTGTCTGTGAAGCTGTTTTTGCCAACTATAAATTGACAGATGACTTTGCATATTCTATGGACTTTGATCTGCTCTATACAGAACTGACTGGAACCATAGCCATTTGGATTGAAGAAAATGGGCTTCAATAAACGGCAGCATCTCCAAAAAAATATTGATGCCCTGCGAATTGCTTTTAGACTTGAACAGGAGAACCGACAAGCCTCCAAAGATGAAAGACTGCTAATGATGCAATACAGCGGATTTGGTGGTCTTAAATTTATATTGAATCCGGCACAAAACCAAATAGACATCAATAATTGGAAAAAAACCGAACACGAACTTTTTCCACTCACTCACGAACTCCACCAGCTTTTAAAAGATAACGCTGTTGATGAAAAACAATACCACAGGTATGTGGACAGTATGCGAAGTTCCGTACTGACGGCATTTTATACCCCGCCTTTAGTTATTGATGCCATTTTCAGTTCGTTACATGAAAATGGTGTAAACATCCGGAACCTTCTGGAACCCTCAGCCGGCATTGGCTCATTTATCGAATCCTTAACAGATAAAGAACAAGTACAGGTAACTGCTTATGAAAAGGACCTGCTTACCGGCAATATCTTAAAGCAGCTCTATCCTGACGATACCATTCGAATAAACGGTTTTGAAGAAATACCTGAAAGAGAAAAACACAGCTATGATTTAATAGCCAGTAATATTCCTTTCGGTGATACTTCCGTATTTGACCTTTCATATTCCAGAGGTGGAGATCCGGCAAAGGTGCAGGCAGCGCGAAGTATACACAATTACTTTTTTCTGAAGGGAACCGATATGCTCCGTGATGGCGGCATACTCGCTTTTATCACTTCACAAGGCGTGCTGAACAGACCAAATAATGAAATCATTCGCAAAGCATTAATGCAGGACAACAACCTCATCTCTGCTGTTAGGCTGCCTAACAACCTGTTTACGGACTATGCCGGTACAGAAGTCGGAAGCGATCTTATAATTCTACAAAAAAATACAGCAAAACAAAATTTGACCCAAGCCGAAGAATTGTTTTGTCAAAGTCAAATAACCCAATACAATACTCCAAATAATGCGCTGTTTCAAGACAGCACAAGAATTGTTCATACAGATAGCAAGTTAAGTACTGATCCTTATGGACAACCAGCAATTATCTATCAGCATAAAGATGGGGTGGAAGGCATTTCAAAAGATTTGAAAAACATGCTTTTGGAAGATTTTTCTAGCCGGCTGGATATGGGATTGTATAATGGCGAACGCACAAATAATTCGGTCATACAAATTGCGTTAACACCAACATCTCTCACCAATGAACCGGCAATCATTCAACAGGAAACAGAGGCATTCTTTGCGCCGGTAACAAATACCCGTATTGAAGAAAAAGAAGAAAAGCAATTAAGTATTTTTGACCTGTTTCAAGATATGGGAGAATTGGCGGCTATTGCTGCTCCTGTTAAAACTAAAAAACAACCACCTAAAAGAAATAGAAGTACTCGGGCAAACCAGATGGACCTGTTTAGTGGTGTGATGAAGCAAGCTTATAATTCTTCTGATTCTATCGCACCCAAAAAAGGAGATAAACCAAGCAACAAACAAGAAGTCATTGGCGATCTGTTTTCCAGTGTAAATGGAAATGTTCAGGCTGAAACGGCAGCTGTCATCAATACTATTCCTGAACCGGCATTATATACCCAAGAAATTATGACTTTTTATCGCAGCGATTGCCTTGTAATGGATAAAGGCTGGGTAGGTTATCTCAAAGATTTGGATAGTAATATGGAGCAGGTAATGTTTCATCCGTTGCAATTGCCATCAGTACAGAAAGCAAGAGCCGAAGCCTACATTACGGTGCGGGATTGCTACTTAGACCTTTATCATAAAGAAGCCCAACTGCAAACTGATCATAAAGAAGAAAGAGAAAACCTCAACAAATTATACGATGCCTTTGTAAAAAAGTACGGTAATCTGAATAATGCGGAAAACATAAAACTTATTAAAACCGACAGTTCCGGTAAAGAAATCCCTTATCTGGAGCGCGTTGTTGGAGGTGTGGTTCACAAGGCTGATATATTCCAACATCCCGTTAGTTTTTCCATAACCAAATTGGCAACGGACAATCCTGCTGAAGCACTGGCTTCATCATTGAACAAATACGGCAATGTAGATCTGGATTATATGTCGGGGATTAGTGGAATGCCTGTCGATGATTTAAAAGAAGCTTTGCATGGACAAATTTTCTACAATCCATTCCAAAATCAATACGAAATATCCCAGCAGTGGATAGCAGGAAACGTGGTAGAAAAAGTAAAGGAGATGGGTATCTACCTTGAAGGTAATCCCGATGATACTCAGGCAAAGGAAAGTCTTGTCGCTTTAGAAGAAGCCAGGCCAAGACGTATTGCATTTGAAGAACTTGATTTTAATCTGGGCGAGCGTTGGATACGTTCAGGTATATACGTGCGTTTCGCTTCACATCTTTTTGATACAGATGTGCGGATTCAATATTCCGAAAGCAGCGACGATTTTAACATAAAATGCGATCAGAAGAATGTGCATATATGGGATAAATATGCGGTAAAATCACAGAACCGTACCTATGATGGTATTGCATTACTAAAACATGCCTTAGTAAATACAACGCCGGATATAACAAAGAGTATTATAATTGATGATAAGGAAATCAAAGTAAGGGATATGGAAGCCATACAAATGGCCAATACCAAGATTGATGAAATCCGTACCGCTTTTACAGAGTGGCTTCACGCCCAAAACGATGAGTTTAAAGACAGGCTGTCCACTCAGTACAACGATACCTTTAATTGCTTTTTGCGCCCGCAGTACAACGGAAGCCATCAGGAATTTCCGGGACTTGATCGAAAAGCACTTGGAATTGAAGATTTGTATTCAAGTCAAAAAGATGCAGTCTGGATGATAAAACTAAGCGGGGGAGCAATCTGCGATCATGAGGTAGGTGCAGGGAAAACACTCATTATGTGTATTGCTGCCCAGGAAATGAAACGTTTGGGAATGGTACACAAACCTATGATAATGGGATTAAAAGCAAACGTTCATGAGATTGCAGAAACCTATCGTAAAGCTTACCCACATGCTAAAATTCTGTATCCGGGCAAAGAAGACTTTACCCCGGCGAAACGACAAAGGATTTTTGGTGACATCAAGAACAATGACTGGGATTGTGTAATACTCACGCATGACCAGTTTGGGATGATACCGCAATCCCCTGAAATGCAAAAGGAAATTCTACAAAGGGAACTGGACGGTGTTCAGGATAATCTTGCCGCTCTGGAAGCACAGGGTAAAGAAATTTCAAGGGGAATGCTTAAAGGAGTTATCATCCGAAAGCAAAATCTTGAAGTCAAACTTAAAACATTGGAACACGACATCGAAAATCGAAAAGACGATATGGTCGATTTCAAAATGATGGGTATTGACCATTTGCTGGTAGATGAAAGCCATCGTTTTAAAAACCTGATGTTTAATACCCGTCATGACAGGGTTGCCGGGCTGGGAAATATGCAGGGGAGCCAAAAAGCTATGAACCTGCTATTCGCAATTCGTACTATACAGGAGCGCACCGGAAAGGATTTAGGAGCAACCTTTCTTTCAGGGACGACAATCAGTAACTCGCTGACGGAACTGTATCTTTTATTCAAATACCTTCGTCCGCAAGCTCTGGAAAAACAAGGAATCAATTGTTTTGATGCTTGGGCAGCGATCTATGCAAGGAAAACCACCGATTATGAATTTTCAGTAGCCAACAATATCGTACAGAAAGAACGTTTCCGTTATTTTATCAAAGTGCCGGAACTGGCACAATTCTACTCAGAAATTACGGATTACAGAACTGCTAAAGATATAGGTATCGACCGCCCCGAAAAAAACGAAGTGCTTTATAACATTCCGCCGACACCACAGCAAGAGGTTTTTATTAAAAACCTTATGGAGTTTGCCAAATCAGGAAACGGAATCTTACTGGGAAGAGCTCCGCTTTCTCCAAATGAAGAGAAAGCCAAGATGTTGATTGCAACAGATTATGCCCGTAAAATGTCATTGGATATGCGGATGATCAGTAGTAAATATGAAGATCATCCCGATAACAAAGCGTCCCATTGCGCGGCAAAATTGGCTGAATATTACAAACGTTTCAACCAGCAGAAAGGAACACAGTTCGTTTTTTCTGATTTAGGGACTTATAAGCCTGGAGAATGGAATGTTTATTCAGAAATAAAACGCAAGCTCGTGGAAGACCACGGCATTCAGACAAATGAAATCCGTTTTATACAGGAAGCCAAAAATGATAAGCAGCGTAAGGAGCTGATCGATGGTATGAATGAAGGAAAAATTCGAATACTGTTTGGTTCGACTGATATGCTAGGAACCGGTGTAAATGCACAGAAAAGAGCTGTTGCTGTTCATCATTTAGACACACCTTGGCGGCCAAGTGATCTTGCACAACGTGACGGGAGGGCTGTTCGTAAAGGCAATGAAATTTCCAAATTCTTTGCTGATAATAAGGTCGATGTGATTATCTATGCTGTAGAAAAATCACTGGACAGTTATAAATTCAACCTGCTGTACAATAAACAACTTTTTATTGACCAGTTAAAAAACAACAGCCTGGGTAAGCGTACCATAGATGAAGGTAGTATGGACGAAAAATCGGGTATGAATTTCTCTGAATATGTAGCCATACTATCTGGTAACACTGACCTATTGGATAAGGCAAAACTTGAGAAACAGGTTGCCGGGCTAGAAAGTGAAAAACAATCGTTCAACCGTTCCAAGTTCAGTTCCAAATACAAGCTTGAAGATATTATCGCTACCCTGGAATCAACTCAATTACGTCTTAAAAGGATGAGTATTGATTGGGAAAACCTGCAGCAGCGCTTGCAAAAGTATTCAGACGGTACTATTGCCAACCCTGTAAAAATGGATGGTTTATCAGCAAATGCGGATATGAAACAGATCGGAGCCAAACTCAACGAGATTGCGGAAAAAGCCCGAACTGGAGGTCAATATGAAGAGATTGGCAGTCTATACGGTTTTACATTATTGGTCAAAACTGAAATGTCGGAAAAAGAGGGTGTGGATATAAAAGTCAATCGTTTTTTGGTTCAGGGAGAAAGCAATATCAAGTACACTTACAATAACGGCATCATAGCTAAAGATCCTCAGACGGCGGCTATGAATTTCCTGAACGCCTTGGAAAAATTGCCGGGTTATGTTGAGCAGGAACAAAAGAAAATTTCAGAACTGGAAAAAGATCTGCCTGTACTTCAGGAAGTGGTCAACAGTATATGGACGAAGGAAAGCAGGCTGAGCGAACTCAAAACGGAATTGGCTGCGGTTGATAGGAAAATACAATTATCTATTACTTCAGAAAATAAAGAACATATAGTTGAAAAACAAAAAGAAGCAATTAGAAACGATGGTATTCAGGCTCAGGAAAGATCTGCTCTACGATTATAAGTGATTTTTAATGAATAATTTAGCATAAAGAATTACATATTTGACCGATGTTACCATCAGTTATACTTTGTCAGCTACATGTTCAGACCACATTTTTATCAATGCTGGCTCATCACATTCCTTTAAATCCCATTCAAAATTTGAATTGTTTTCGCCAAAGCTTTTCGCATGATAATAATTGGCCATAGTTGCATTCATTTTATTTTTGTGCATCCTATGCGTCGAAACATTCGTTAGGGTGAGATGTTTATCGACTATATCTGGTCGTAAAACTATATTTTGGCCTTGATATCCTGTCTGTACACTTGGATATAAAATACCAGGGTGATTTCCTTCAATCATCAGTAAATCTGCATAAGCAACTGCAATTTTATAATCATGATGAGAGCGTGTTTTGCGCGCAAATTCTTGACTGAATAACTGTAATTGCCTTAGTGCAAGTTCTCTCATTGGTTCTTCCATAAAATCTTTATAGTGTTTTTGGAAAGCGGCAGCAGTTTGCGGATTTTCCTTAATAGCATCTTCGCTAAAAACAATTTCAGGAACTATCAATTCTTCGTTTGTTCTCCATCTGCTTAAAGTAAATAATTCTCCTTCAGTATTTACGGCATCATTGTCTCTTATTAGTGTTGAAGTTTCTACATATGCAGTCATTCGGTTTTCTTTGATTCGTTCACTTGTCAAAGCACCATAGAACAATGGCTGTTGTGGTTTATTAGCTCTCCCGAATTCAGTCAGATAATCAGCAATTTTTTTATCATCAGTTATATATGACAACTCGGCCTGTGAAGTGAAAAACGGTTTTTCCTTATTTAATCTCACTCTGTCAATAGCCGCTCCTTTATGCAATTTTGCTAATGCTATTGGTATATGGCGAATTGATTCTTTAATTAATGTTTTAATATCTTCATATGCGATTTCATCTAATCGATCCCTATAGGATATTATCTCATTCAGAGCTTTTTCTTGTGTAGTCAAATCTTAATATAATTACTGGTAAGTTAGGTCATAAGTCGAAGTCATGGAAAAGCGACTTAAATTTTCTCTACCAATATAAAAATTGATCGTGACTGACAACTTCTAATTAGGACAAGATAATCATTTTAATTCGCTAACGGTAGGAGTCGTTTTTTTATTTTTTATCAGATTTTTTTCCTTTTAAAATTTGTTTTACACTTTTCCTATATTTTTTGGGAGCTTCAGTGCAATATGTTAAAATATTAGATTTTATTACTAAGGCCGCTACTGGCAGAGCTATGCCAAAAGTTACTTCATATTTAGCAGTTATCGCAGAAGTAATTCCAACCACTAAATTACGGATATCGCCAGAAATTAATTCATTAAGCCATTCGTGGGGAATCTTTTGATTCCTATCGCAGAGCAATTCATATATTTCAGATTTAAATGCCTTCCATAATTTTTTGCCCATTTCTGGATAAGGTGCAGAATATCGTATAGTATCAGACGATGCATTTTCATATTGTAACCCTATGCCTAATTGAAGTTCCCAATATTTAATACCCAATTTATCATTATTGATTTGTAAAATATCTTCGTCAGTTATTTCGTTTTTACGCATTATTTAATAGTTTAAGGAAGGTTACACTAAATTTAGGCTAGTCTCTAATTAATTCCGATTCAATTGATTCCAACTTTGCCTCTTTAAGTATGGAATTCATTTTTAACAAACTATCTGAACGTAACCTATTAAAATCTTCACCAGTTCGGTCATCTAAAACTTCCAAGCAACTTGGATGTTCTCGAATTGATTTATTTATCAGACCTGTTTGATAAATATTTCTAATTTCATCAAGATTTAACAAAATTCCGTTTATTTTTGATTTCCATTTTGTGTTGGATAATTCTTGAAAGTCAAAAGATGTGGTTATCAATTGATTTCTACGATTATATAGCTTTCCAGTTGTTATTGCTTCCATTGTTGATTTAATAGCAATTATAAAATCAGCCCCACTTTCTTCACGTCTAATTTCGTGTCTAAAGGCTGGTCGAGTAAATGCTCTTCTAAGCATTGTAAGAATATGAACATTTTTATCATATTTATTTATTTTTTCCAGCATTTCCGAGTAATAGAAATACATTAAATCTTTATGATTTTCGATAAGTACTTGGAAGTCTTCCCAGAACCAAATATCAATAATAAATTGGTCATTTTTTTTTCGATCGTGATTAATCTGTCTTATAACATCTTGAACTTTTGTGTCTCTTGAAGAAGTGGTAGCGAAAATTAATCTTTCAAGTTTTGGATTATCTATTTCTTCGGCAGAAGAAATCTCTTCTTCAATTGTTTTTTTCGTTAGCAGACTATTAGACAGAATTTGACCTTCAGAATTAGTTTGGTTTTTTTTCTTAGATTGTATTGCAGTAAATCTCTCTTGCTCGTCATAACCAAACAGATCAATTCCTGACTGAGATTGTCCCTGACGACCATAAATTTGCCAACCTTCTTCTTTCCAAATAACATCAACTACACCTTTTAAAAATTTTTCAAAATCTTGCCAATTTTGTGGTGGTAAAAATGTAGGTGTAAAATCTCCCATGGTAATTATTTAGTTGGTTAAGAATAGTATATTGGTAGTTGCTAGGTTCCAATTATTGGAAAGAGGACTTAGTTGCTTCGGCTAACTGAAACAAACATAAGAAATTAATGTTGATTTTAGAAAAAAAACAATGGAACTAAGCGATTGTTAGGACCAGTTTTTTTAACGTGCTGTAATCCATTTGTTGACACGTTGCTGTTAGAGGCAGTGCATTATTTTCCATTTCTAACGTTCGTATATATGAAATCTTTATGATTGAGATTTGTTTTTTTTAATAGATCTTTTCTCATTGCTAAAACAATATTTCCAATTGCTTTTCTTCCTTCTTCTACATTTGGGTCTTTTGTTTCATTTTCTTTAATTAAATCAACAAGATTATTGATCGCTAATACAACTTCATCTGATGAATAAATCCATGATCTATATTGTTCGTCAAAAAATTGGCGTTTAGTTTCTGAATTTGCTGTGTCTCCAACAAAGCCTTTAAGAAGTATTAGTAAATTTGAATATTTCTCCTCTCTAAATTTTATTATTGCATCATCTTTTTTAGATTTCGATGAAAAATAAAAAGTAATATAACCGCCAGTTATAGCCGAAAATAAAGCAATAAATAATGTTCCTAAAATTGATATGTCAAATGTCATTTTATTGGAGTTTTTCAACGTTTCTATTACTTTTCACCAGAAATAGCCTTAAAATTTTATAATGATAACAAATTTCACTAATTCATATTGGCTCTGCTCCGTAAGTGTATGTGTTTGTGATAATGGTAAATATACTCTTTTTTATAAATTATCAAAAGGGTTTGATAGCGGAAAGATTGCCTTACTAGATAGCAAACGGAGGGTATATTCGCATTTATTCATTTCTTTTACGACTATCCTTTTGCACCAAATGCTGTAGGTCGGGATCATTCTTAATGCGTTCCAGTTCGGTTTCAATAATATGAACTATATCCAGTTTTATTTGTCGGTAATTGGCTTCTATTTCGTGTTTCATATTGTCTTTTCCATTAATATCTATAAATGAGAGGATATCTGGAATCTTTTGATGCGAGTTGGTTTCGGCCGCAACTTTTTCATTATCCACAACAATTTCAGCATGAAAAATTTTCTGTTCAATACGTTCGTCAAAATTGTCCGATACTGCCCCGACAAATATTCCCTGAGTAAGTGTTGAAATTTTAGATGCGGGAATGAGACTGTCCAATTGTGTAGAAATTGATGTTGAGGTATCATTTCGGTTGATGCTCATACTTTGCCTTTTCTGTAACACCTTTCCGAAGCGCTCCGAAAGGCTTTTGGCAGTTTCACCAACAACCTGACCACTAAAAATATTGCCCACGGTGTTCTGAATTACCTTGCTCTCCTTGTCCCCATAATCCCTTGTTAACTGTGAATAGTCCTGAAACCCCAAACATACTGCAACTTTATTACTCCTGGCAGTTGCAATTAGGTTATCCAAACCTCTAAAGTATATGGTAGGTAATTCGTCTATAATTACAGAACTTTTTAATTGCCCTTTTTTATTGATGAGTTTTACAATACGTGAATTGTATAAACCTAATGCAGCAGAATAGATATTTTGGCGATCAGGATTATTTCCTACGCATAGAATCTTTGGTGCTGCCGGATTATTTATGTCCAAGGAAAAATCATCACCAGTCATAACCCAATAAAGACTTGGGGAGATCATACGTGACAATGGTATTTTGGCCGATGCAATCTGACCTTGCAATTGGTCTTGTGCGCCTCCCTGCCACGCATCCATAAAAGGTGATAAATAGTTTTCCAGTTCAGGATAGGAGGTAAGAATAGTAAATACGTCTGAATACTTTTTGTTCAATAACTCAATAGCGTGTGGAAAAGTACAATGCTTACCATTATCATATATTTTAAGAAACCATATAATTGCCGCTAAAAGAATTATGGGGCTTTCCACAAAAAAGTCTCCCTGCTTCTGAATCCAGCTTCTGTTTAAGTTCAACATAATTGTATAAGCCGCTTCGTAAGCATCAGAAATATCAGTCATGAAATCAGGATTGAGAGGATTGCAGCGATGGCTTTTTCTTGGGTCGTCAAAATTGATGACATAAAATTTTGGCTTTACACTATATTTGTCCGCATGCTTTAGTAAATGATTGTAGGCAATCGTAGAAAGGTCATCAAATTTAAAATCATATATGTACATCGAAAATCCCTTTTCTATGTGTTGCCTGATATAGTTGTTTATAATAGCATAACTCTTACCTGATCCAGGAGTACCAAGCACAATGGTAGCCCTAAAGGGATTGACTATATTAATCCAGCCATTGTTCCATTTTCCTTTGTAATAAAATTTTGTTGGCAGATTAACCGAGTATTCATTTTGCATGAGCCTTGTTTCCTGCTGGAAGCTTTCGTTTTCCATATTGAAAACATCATCCATTAAGTTGTTTCGAAGCAAACGGCTAATCCATACGCCCGCCATCATCAGGGTTATGTATCCCAAACCCAATGTAAAAGCATAAAAAAATGCAGCGGTTTTTAAAGGAAGACTTAAAAGAGATGTATTGAAAAAAAAGAGTATAAAACCAAGACCAAGAGCGGTATAGATTCGCGGCCAGGTAATTTTCTCATTCTTGACACCTTTGGTTCCCAGACAGCTCAAAGCTAATAACACAACTGCAAAAACTTTCGTGTACAGGGTATGTGAGAACAAACCTGCAGTTCGTTGAAAATTGCCTAATATTTTATTGATAACCTTCAACGTCCAACCATATTCCAAAAAGAAACCATAGCAGTACCAATAAAGGTGCATTAGTACCAAGAGAATGCTAACCGCTCTCATAAATGCCATAATCTTAGCAAGTCCTCTTAAATCGTCTTCACCCTGCATTTTAAATTTTTAAATGTTGGGTGTGAATCTAAAGAGTATAAGCAATAGCTAAAAGAATGTGGCAGTCTTTGGCAGTAGGCGGTAGTGGTTGACTATAAACTCAAAGTTTTTCTCATTGGGATATTCTCAATCCTAAGGCATAACTCTAATATAAAATACCAGGAGCTGTTGGCGTTTTGAATTGATAAATATTATAGATGTAAATCAAAGAAAGTACAAATGCTCCCCAACTAAGTCCCAGACATAATATATCCTTCTGTTCCGTTGATTTAAACATACTGGCAACCATTGCTTTTACTACAAATGCTGGGAAAACACAGCATAATACCACACAGATTACCCACGGCAGTATCCATAACTTCCTGTTCTTTGAATGGAGTCCGATGATAATCCCTTTAAAGAAATAGATGGTACAGAATATCAAATAAGTAAAAAATACGGTGACACCCCAAATTCTGGATTTATTAATATCTTCTCCCAATATTTTTTGGGACAAAATATATCCGGCATAAATGAACATACCAAAAATAACAGCTATTTTTAAGATGAAAAGGGCAAGATTTATTAAAATAGACAACAATCCCAAATCTGAATCAGGTCTTTGTTGCTCTTCTTCTATTCTAGTCCAATATTGTTGTTCGCTTTCACCAGGATAAGCATCAGGATACTTTGCCTTCATACTATTTGTACTTTAAATTGATAAGTTGTAAATTGATGATACACTTGTAAATAGTTGATTTTTAGAATTATAAAGTTAGTAAAATATAGTATAAATGAAATATCTAACCTAAATTAAGATTAATACCTTCCTTTGTGTTTTCTTTTTTTCTTCATTTTGTTGGCAAAATCCTGTT
>DLGS01000370.1:0-671 GCA_002482815.1 Bacteroidetes bacterium UBA7688 | reverse complement strand
GTAATCTTCGCCCTGTGCTTCGGGCAATAAACTGCCAAATGCTTCAAGTAAACCGTCTTCATGTTTTTCTGTAGTATTTAGGAAGTCAAATAAGTGATGAGGTTCCCCTGCAGCAAAATCTGGTTCATGTGACCTTGATAATTTTGATTGCAATCCAACCAACTCTTTAATGTCGGGTTTGATGTTACTGTTCCAATAATCATTAAATGTATTGGCAGAAAGATCCTTCCCTAATCGTGAACCATTCCAAACCGTTTTAGAATTGTGGTCTATAAAAGTTATTCCGTAAATACGTCCTGTATCATTTCTACGTAACACTACATTAATACCCAGTTCTGCTAACTGCTTTTTAAAACTCAATTCATCACTTGTTGATTTCAGGATAATGTCAATGGCTGACTTTAATGTATTTTTGACAGGGTGACTTTTTAAAGTCTCTTTACATTTTGTAAAATACAATTCTAAAGTTGGTAACCCTGCATTCTTTCCGAATAGGGAAGCTTTGAACGGATGGCCGGCTCTTTCGCCTTTTTCATTTAAAGGGATGTACAATAAACCCTGCCGCAGCTGTCCATGCAATTGACCCTCTACTTTTTCGGCTGTAATATTGAAAAGGGAAAGTAAAGCATTATATTCTCCCAGGGTTTGGTATTGATAATAATTCGGCAGAT
>DLGS01000112.1 GCA_002482815.1 Bacteroidetes bacterium UBA7688 | reverse complement strand
CAGGATTAAAGGAAAGAGCTACGAGGAGATTGCGCGAAATGGCGGCGGGATTCTGAATTCAGCGGCCAGACTAAGGCAAATGAATGAATCGGAGCTTTATGATCAATCTTATCAGCGATTACAAAGGGTCATTGCCCAGGGAACCGGCGCCATCGAAATCAAAAGTGGCTATGGTTTGACACTGGAAGCCGAATTAAAAATGTTGCGGGTGATACGCAAACTGAAGGAGAATTCGGCTGTTTCCATCAAAGCGTCCTTCCTTGCTGCACACGAATATCCTGTTGAATATAAGGAGGATAAAGCATCTTATATAAAGTTGATTATAGATGAAATGCTGCCGAAAGTTGCCGGTGAAGGGCTTGCAGATTATATGGACGTGTTTTGCGAACAGGGCTTTTTTAGTGTAGAGGATACCGAAAGACTATTGGAAGCTGGGTGGAAATATGGGTTGAAACCAAAGATTCATGCCAATCAGTTGCATTATTCCGGCGGTGTTCAGGTTGGTGTAAAGCACAAAGCAGTTTCTGTTGATCACCTGGAATGTGTGGGTGAAGCGGAAATTGAAGCCTTAAAATCGGGTAGTACGATGCCTACTTTGCTACCGGCCGCTGCATTCTTCCTGGGAATTCAATACCAACCTGCCCGTAAAATCATTGACGCCGGGTTGCCGGTTTGCCTGGCCAGCGATTACAATCCGGGCTCTTGTCCGTCAGGAAATATGAATTTATTGACTACAATTGCCTGTACACAGCTAAAAATGACGCCTGAAGAAGCCATCAACGCCATCACTATCAACGGAGCTGCAGCTATGGAGCTGGAAAATGAACTGGGAACAATCGCTGTTGGAAAAAAGGCGAATCTGATCATTACCAAAGCCATGAATTCCCTGGATTATATTCCGTATGATTTTGGTAATAATCCTGTAAAAACGATGATAATAAACGGTAAGGAAGTTTAAATTAATCTACGGGCGAGTATTTAAGTTTTAACTCACCAACATATTTCATTCCATTAAAAGGGATATTTTTAAATATATCTGATTTTGAAGCTTCAGGAGCCGGAATAGTAATGTTGAATTTTTCAATTATATTTTCAAGCGAATCGTAGATATACAGTTCACTTCCGCCTGGATCTATTTCATAAGGAGTGAGTACATTTAATTCGTAGTGGCCATCAGGAAAGGCAACGGGCTTGCCAAAACTTGTAAAGAATGGATTACTTTTAAGAATCACGGAGTAGTTTGAGGCATAAGGAGCCTTGCCGGTATCTGCATATTGAAGCGTCACCATCTGGGCTGAAATGGTATATTTATCCTCCTTTTTGCAGGAAATTAAGCAGGATAAAGCGATCAGTAAAGGGAATATGAGTTTATTCATAACACAAATTTAAGCTCAATATTAGATAATTACACAAAAAAAGAGGTTAATCATTTGTCGATTAACCTCTTTTAATAATTGAATTTTCAATTTAGTACCATTTCAAAGTCAGTACCACTTCGGCTCTGTCCTGGTATTTCAATACAATTTCTGAAGGGTAGTCTTTGTAATCTGCAAAAGTCACGTCTTTGAAAATCTGAACCACTTCATCATCACCATAACGGTCATAATCCATAATCGAAAATGTATACGGAATATCCAGGTTTTCAACTTTGAAAGGCCTGACCAGATCATATTGAACCGGCATTGTGCAGGCATGTTCATAATAATTGGTTGTGTACCAGTTTTCGTTATTGACAGAGAACGTTGCGTACAAATCAGGATACCAATCGGTGTCAAACCGGGTTCCGTTGATGCGCTCCATTGGCACCTTATTGATTTTGATGGAGGTCACTTTGACATTGGTAAATTTGTCCTGCGCACCGGCATTCAGCACTGTAGCAGCCAGCAGGGATAAAGAAAGGAGTAGTTTTTTCATACGTTTAGCTTTTTACAATAGTACAGAATATTAGAATTAAAGTCAAGTGCAATAAATAAAATAATTCTTCAATTTGCCTATAATTTACATTATGTTAAGTAAAAGAATTGAGCAATTCCCTTTCGGTATTTAAAATCGTTTCTTAACTTTATTTCAAAATTAATTCAGAATGAAGTCTGTAACCAAACACTACTCTAATGGTGAAGTCACCATTGTATGGAAAAATGAAATGTGCATCCACTCTACCATTTGCTGGAAAAATGCTACCGGTCTACCCGATGTTTTTAATCCTGCAGAGCGCCCCTGGATAAAAGCCGAAGGTGCAACTACAGATCAAATTATCAGCCAGGTGGATAAATGTCCGTCCGGAGCTTTGAGTTATTTTATGAATTCGGATGCCGACAAACACAAAACTGACACTGTCAGTATTGAAAACATCATTGAGGTTTCGCCAAAAGGTCCCTTACTTGTATACGGCAATGTGACCATTAAAGATAAAGATGGCACAGAAACGAAGAAAAATAAAGTAACTGCCCTTTGCCGCTGTGGTGCGTCCGGCAACAAACCCTATTGTGATGGAAGCCATAACAAGATAAATTTTGAGGATTAACACCCTCTTTCATATCTAAATTTCAGTAAAATGTGGATAATGATTGCCGGCCCTTACCGACAAAATTCGGATAATCCAGTCTTATGGGAAGAAAATCTCTCCCGGCTCAACGCTGCTGCCTACCAGGTTTTCCTCAGAGGTCACGTTCCATTGATTGGTGTAAATCTTGCCTTACCCATCATCATATCCGCAGGAATGGATGATTATCACAAAATTATGCTGCCAATATCTTTAGCTTTAGCGGAGAGATGTGATGCAGTTCTGCGTATAGATGGTGATTCGTCGGGAGCAGATGCTGAGGTGCGCTATTTTGAAGAAAAAGGTTTGCCGGTTTATTACGAAATTGATCAATTGCCAGCGACAAAATAGGAAAATAGTGTATTACGATTTATCTAAAGAAGAAAGAATTTAATCATAGGTAAAATATTTTTTTACAATGCTGATTTACAGTATCAAATAATAGGTCTGCTTGAAGTCTTACTAAAATAAAAATCTTACTTCTCCCCGAAATGCCGTCATTGGTTCTATCAAAAAAATGGGAGAGGTCAATCCGAAACCGGTTACGGAATGGGCAAAAAAATACCTTCATCATCCCGACAAAGAGGTTCGCCGGGAAATTTGTCATGGCATCGAACTCCGTGGCCGGAAATATCCTGAAGACATTTTGCCTTTATTGAAATAATTTAAATATGATAGAAAGGCACGGGTTCGCAATACTTTAATTCATGTGTTGGGACAAATTGCCTACAAAAAAGGTTGTCTTGCAACAGTAATCACTGATTTGAAAAACAGGGAGAATAAACAGCTTGTTGCCGAAGCAATTGATGAAATCATTGACGTTCACCACCCTTACCGCAATTTCGCCGTAATGACACAGGAAGAAGCAAGAGATTATATCAACAAGAATTGCTAAGCCAGGCTTTTAACAATCATTTTATACATCTGTCGCTTTCCATGAACTTACAGATACTATCTTTGGCTTAATGCGTCATTTTCTGGCTTATATTATGCTGACCATATTTTCCTTTCAGATTTTGCCTGTAAAGGAAATCGGTAAAATATTGTTCAAGTCCCAATTGACAGAAGAATTACACGAAGATTGTGCAGAATGCAGTAATGAAATTAAGTTCAAAGAACCTTTGCCTTTTAAAATTCCGCAAGTTTACCGTGTCAGGCAATTGATTTTTTTCGGAACCAAGCTCGCAGTAGCAATACACAAAGCGTCACTCATTATGCACCAGCACTTCCCGGACATTCTGGTGCCCCCTCCTAATTCAATTTGCTAAAGCAATAGTCTATTTAGTGTCTGATAATAGTCAGACAATTAAGTTTTCACGCATATTTTGCAAACACAATTATCATATAATATTATTTAAAACATAAAAAAACTTCAATGCCATATAGAAATCTAACGCCACAGCAAGCCCTTACAAAATTAAAAGAAGGAAATTTTCGATTCTCGAATAACATGAGTTTGAATCAGGACCTGCTTCAACAGATGAAAGATACACAACACAAACAGGAGCCGTTTGCCGTTGTGTTAAGTTGTATGGACTCGCGCACCTCAGCCGAATTGATTTTTGACCTTGGAATTGGTGATATTTTCAGTATCCGTATTGCCGGAAATGTAATTACTCAGGGGATTTTGGGAAGTCTGGAATTTGCCACAGCTGCTGCAGGATCCAAACTGATTGTCATATTAGGTCATACCAATTGTGGTGCGATCAAAGGTGCCTGCGATGATGTCAAAATGGGCAATCTTACAGCACTACTCGATAAAATTAAACCTGCAATTGCAAAGGAAAATACGATAACAGAAAACCGAACAAGTGCCAATCCTGATTTCGTGGATGCAGTTACACATCTTAATATCCAGCATTCGCTTGAACAGGTTTTGGAACAAAGTCCTGTAATCAATGATTTGGTTAAAAATGGTAAAGTGGGCATTATTGCCGCGCTTTACAATATAGGTACCGGCAAAATTGAATTTTATGAAGACGACGCTGTAATACCTCAGGTGCAACATGAAGAAAAAAATGTAAGCTAATCCTGATGTAAAAATCGAAATCCCCCTGCAAAAAGCGTTTTTTGCAGGGGATTTTTTTTGCTTACGTCTTTATCAATCATTGTTTCTCCACCACCAGGCTATCCAGGTTTGCCCCCAGCTCAAGCAGGATTTTCGACATCCATCACCGAATCTGTTTTTAGTCAAATACTACATTTCCCCATATCACAATAAATACGGTTCGGACATCAATTTCTCCGTTTGATACATCTTGTGCATTTGTCTGCTTTGGAGGCATTCTACTTTTGTCTTCTCAAAACAAAACACACATAAAAATTAAATCAAATGAAATTATTAATGAAAAAGTCCCTCCTATGGGTCAGCATGTTGTTATTATCCCAAACGTCAAAGTCTCAAGTAATTTTCCAGGACAACTTTACCGGAACTGTGTTAAATCCAAAATGGAAAGTAATTAACCCCAATCTTGCGAGTAATATAGAGTTGGATGGCGATGGGTTTCTTGCAGCGGTAGCTTCGCCTATGTTTGGTGGAAGTGACATCGACTCTATCTCTAATTTCAATGCTCCCAGAGTGTACATTGAGGTAGACCCAAAAACGAGCTGGGTGGCAGAAACAAAAGTAGCCTTACTGGGATTCTACGATTTTTCGGCGGCAGCAATGTTCGTTGGGACATCCAAAAAACTTAATGATTCTGCATCGCACAAAATAATTATTGCCAAAGGAACAGAAGGCATAGACAGTGGAATCTACTCCCGCTGCGGTCACAAAACTTTTGACTCCATGTTTGCTTTCCTCAGAATAAAATATGATAAAAAAAGCATTACGAGCTTTTACTCACAGGATAGTATTAACTGGATTTCAACAGGTTGTATTACTACAGATAGTGTTTACAGTGTTGGTCTTGCCGGTATTCGTCAGGCTTATGATGATGACACAGTGGTTTTTTCAATTTCAGTATTTGATTATTTCAAAGTTACCAAGACAAGTAGCCCTACTGATATCGATGAGGTTGCCAAATCAACTTCACAAATCAATCTGACTATAGCACCTAATCCCACCAAAGACTTCAGCACAATTCAATTTGAAAGTCCGGATGCTGCAGAATGTACTATTTCCACTTTTAATGCAATGGGTCAAAAATTGCAGGAGCTAACAGTAAAAGCTATTCCGGGGAAAAACAATTTACCATTAGACCTCAGTAATCTAACGCCCGGGAATTATTACGTCCGCCTCCAGTCACCAAATTTCACCGGCACTAAACAAATTATTAAACTGTAAAAGCTAAAACCTTGAACAACAATAAGCAACTTAGAAATCTCGCAGCAATAGCCTTCTTTATTATTCCTTTTGCATTTGCTTCCTGCAATAAAGACTCGAGCTGTAGTGCTGCTCATGACAATTGTTATAATGAAAAAATGTATCAAACTCACAAAGCTGATTATTGTACTACAGATTGCAGCGGAGTAAGCGGTTGTGATGGAAAAGCTTATTGCAACGAGTGTGAAGCAAACCGGAAAGGAATATCAATTAAAAAGGACTAAAGAGGTGTTTGGCCAGCAATATTGAGGCTGGCCAAACACCTAAATAAAACCAGTTTATCATGAAAGATTCAAAATTTAATCAATATTGCCGCAGCATTATTCTGTTGGGTATATTTTTTACTGCTG
>DLGS01000418.1:623-6476 GCA_002482815.1 Bacteroidetes bacterium UBA7688 | reverse complement strand
GAAGATGCGGAAAACGTGTTGCGTGTAAAAGCATCTGTAAGGGACTTTGAGCCGGAAACGAATTTTTCCGTTATTACGAATGACGGACGTTTTTATAGTTTCAACGTGTATTACAGTTCCTACCCGGAGGCAATGAGCTATGACCTGCTCACGATGCAAAAAGCGGTGGATAAAGCCAAAGGTAACGATGTGCTTTTTGAAGAACTGGGCAACAATTCGCCGTCACTGGCAGGCTTGCTTTTGGAAACCATTTACAAGAAAGACAAACGCATTGTAAAGCATATCGGTGCTAAGAGTTTCGGCATTCAGTTTATCCTAAAAGGGATTTACATACATAACGGCAAATACTATTTCCATACTGAATTGAGAAACCGTGCCAATGTTCCTTTCGAGATTGATTTCATCAATTTCAAAGTAGTGGATAAAAAGGTAGCTAAACGCACCGTAGTCCAGGAACGCCCTTTAACTCCTTTGAGAACTTACAAGCCATTGGACGGTATTTCCGGAAAATCGACCGAACAAAATGTGTTCCTGTTTGACCAGTTTACCATTGCCGATGATAAGGTACTGCTGATTGAGATTTTCGAGAAAAACGGTGGCAGGCATCAAACATTGCACGTCGAAAATTCCGATTTAATCAAAGCCCGTTTGATTGACGATATGCACCTGAAATTTTAATAACCCTTTAAAGCAAGAATATGAAAAAGTATATCTATACCGTGCTGTTTGTCCTGATAGGCATCACGGCTGCACAGGCGCAAAGAATGCTGCCGAAGCAGAAAGGATTGGAAATAAGTGCAGGTGTATTGTCCGATGATAAGATTGGCAATGATTACTACATCAGCGCAGCAATGACGGTAAACGGTAAGAATGGTAACTATCAGCTTTGGGCGTTGGAATATACCCACCAGTACCACGGGTATAAAGACCTCCGCATACCGCAGGAAACCTATTCCGCAGAGGGCGGTTACAGCTTCTTTTTGTTGGGCGATGCCCGTAAGAACATCACGCTGAATTTCGCCGTAACAGGTGTGGTCGGTTACGAAACCATCAACCGGGGCGAAACAATGTTGTACGACGGTGCGAAGATATTGAGCGAAGATAATTTTATCTACGGTGCAGGCGGTCGCCTCACTTTTGAAACGTACCTGTCCGACCGTTTTGTATTAGTCCTGCAAGGGCGTACAAAAATCCTTTGGGGTACGGATTTACAACAGTTCCGACCGTCAGCAGGTGTGGGATTAAGGTTTAACTTTTAAAACGTAAAAACGATGATAGCAATATTCAATAAATTCAGAACGGGGCTACTGCCACTATATGTATTCCTGACAATCCTCACAGCTTCGGTTACGTTGGTATCTTGCAGCAAAGATGATGACCTCGAAATACAGAACAATTTTCCTTTCGAGGTCAATGTAATGCCAGTGCCTAAAGATGTTGCAAACGGGCAGACCGTAGAAATACGCATTACCATACAGCGTACAGGCAATTACAGCAATACGCAGTATTTCCTCCGTTACTTTCAATTTGACGGGCAGGGAACATTGCAATACTACAACGAACCGCCGTATCAGCCCAATGACCTGTACCAATTACCAACGGAGCAGTTCAGGCTGTACTACACTTCAACGTCTGCCGCTTCACAGTCTTTTGACGTTTGGATTTCGGACAGCTTCGGGAATGAAAAGCAGATAACTTTTCAGTTTAACAGCAGCGATTAAGAGCAGTATTTCAATTCAAAAAAAAACGGCTTATCTGATTGGTAAGCCGTTTTTAATTTTCAGCCGGGCAGTGTATTTCAAAAGAAATAATTTCTTATCCTTGTAATCTATTTCAGTGTTGAGTAAGGTTTTATTTCCATAAACAATGAAAGAGGCTTGCCTTTTGGGGTAAGCCTCTTTCGCATTTAATTCACATCGTTTACAGGCTGAAACAAATATTTTTCGTAAATTCAAACAGTGGAAATAAAGTGTTTTTGTTATGGTCGCATCATTGGTTATAGGTATCATATTTTTGGTTGCAGGCTTGGGACTTCGTTACTGGATTAACCGCAGGAAGTTTTACAGGCGCAGCCCTATGGGAGCAGAGGGTTTCTCATCTTATGAAAGTTCGGTTTTCATTAAATTGATTGAAAGGGTTGGTAAATGGATAGCTTACGCACTGATTATTTTCGGTCTGTTGTCACTGTGGGTTTATTCCCGTGAGAAAAAGGAAAAACAGCAGCCTGAAGTAAAAACCGAACAATCTCGATAAAAAAACTATTCGCTTTAATTACCTCCACAAGATTTGTGAGCTAACGCAATTAATTTTTATTTAACTTTGTATGGTGAAGTTTATATCTTTAATATTAGCCGCCTATGTATTGCTTTTATCAGCAGTACCGACTTTTATTGAGGATAAATGTATGCAGAAGCATACTACCGAACAAGGACAAAACGGACAGGATGACCAAGATTGTAATAAGGGATGTTGCTCGCCTTTTTTTAGTTGCAACACCTGTACAGGATTTGTTTTAACTACTTTTCATTTCTCTATTGTCCATTCAGTAAAAGAACCGCAACGGAAGTTAGGAAATATGCTGACCCCACCTGTTTCTGATTTTCCATTTTCCATTTGGCGTCCCCCGCAACTTGCTTAATGTATAATGCTTTCAGCACAAATTAATTAAAAAGCGATGTCTTTGCATCGTCATAGCTTATTTATATACATTAAGTATCATTTTTACAATGAAAAAAATACTCATTGTGTCATTTTTTATGGCACTCAACCTTTGTGTATATGCACAAAATACATTAAACATTGTTGTAAAAAACAGTGAAACAAAAGAACCCTTGATTGGTGTAACAACATCTATAAAAGGCACCTCAATTGGAGGAACCTCGAACGAAAAAGGACAGATTATATTATCGAATATTCCTGATGGAATACAGGAGATACATTTTAGCTACGTAGGCTTTGAAGAGTTTATTGAAAAAATAGAATTTCCACTAAAGGATACCAATGTTATTGAAATTCTGCTCAAAGAAAATTCAGAGGAATTAGAGGGTGTTGTAATTACATCTACCCGAAGTACAAGAAGCATACAAAATATTCCTACACGTATTGAGTTTATTGGAAGTGAGGAGTTGGGAGAAAAAGGGAATATGAAACCGGGAGATATTCGTATGCTTTTGGCAGAAAGTACAGGTATTCACGTACAAACTACGTCGCCCACAAGTGCCAATGCGAGTATCCGTATTCAGGGACTTGACGGACGATATACACAAATCCTTAAAGACGGTTTTCCGATTTATTCGGGAGCTTCAAGTGGTTTGGGCTTATTACAAATTCCGCCACTTGATTTAAAGCAGGTTGAAGTTATCAAAGGCTCAACTTCTACACTTTACGGAGGTGGAGCAATAGCAGGATTAGTCAACTTGATTTCCAAAACGCCAACTGATGAAAGAGATTTACGCTTTCATATCAACGGAACATCAGGGAGAGGTTTAGACATTAATGGTTTTTATGGGCAAAAATTCAATAAAATTGGAACAACTATTTTCGCTTCGCACAACAGAAACGGAGCTTATGACCCTGCAAAAATTGGTTTTTCCGCCATTCCAAAGTTTGAACGCTTCGTATTGAACCCTAAATTATTTGTTTACTTCAATGATAAAACGAAACTGAATTTTGGCATCAATACAACCATAGAGAACCGTTTGGGCGGCGATATACTTTACATCAAGGGCAAAGGGGATAATACGCATCAATATTTTGAAGAAAACAAAACACAACGCTATTCCACACAATTTGTTTTTGACCATTTAATTAATGAAAACAGTTCTTTTCAAATCAAAAACAGTGTAAGTTATTTTAACCGCAATACGGCTATTCCCACTTACGAGTTTGAGGGAACGCAAACAGCCACTTTTACGGAAGCTAATTATACTTACAGCAAAGAAAAGTCAGAATGGGTAACAGGCGTTAATATTTGGACGGACAATTTTAAAGAAAAGCAGATTACAGTATTTCCGTTAAGAGATTATAGCCAAACCACATTTGGGGCTTTCGTCCAAAATAATTTTAAAGCTACGGATTGGCTTCAATTGGAAGCAGGTTTAAGAACGGATTATGTTATAGATTATGGGGCTGTATTCTTGCCAAGAGTATCGGCGCTATTCCATATTGCAAACGGATTAACATCAAGGATTGGCGGCGGATTTGGATATAAAACACCCACTATCTTTACCGAAGAAAGCGAACGCTTACAATATCAAAACGTAATGCCAATTAACAATAAAACCAATAAAATGGAAAAAAGTTATGGTGGAAATGCAGATATAAATTACCGCACTAATATTGGCGATGGTTGGTCATTCAGTATCAATCAATTATTCTTTTATACCTATTTGAATAATCCTCTATTACTTGAAAATCCATCAGCTAATCTCTATCAATTTGTAAACTCTACTGGTTACATCCATACAAAAGGAACAGAAACCAATATCAAAATCGGTTACGATGATGTGAAATTATTTTTAGGGTACACTTATACAGATGCACAGTTACACCAAAATGCAACAACTACCGAAAGCCCGTTAACCCCAAAACACCGTATTAACTCGGTTTTAATGTATGAAATCGAAGACAAATGGAAAGTTGGTTTAGAAGCCTACTATTTCAGCCCGCAAAAGCTGAACGATGGAACAACAGGAAAAGACTATTGGACTTGTGGATTTATGGCTGAAAAGATTTGGGAAAGGTTTTCGTTATATGTCAATTTTGAAAATTTCCTTGATACAAGGCAGACACGTTTTGGCAACATTTATACAGGTACAATTAGTAATCCTATATTTAAAGACATTTATGCACCATTGGACGGATTTGTCATTAATGGCGGAATAAAATTTAGACTTTAAGAAGATGAATAAAACCATATTCAATATAACTAAAATGGATTGCCCAAGTGAGGAGCAATTAATCCGTATGAAATTGCAGGATTTCGATATGGTAAAGTCATTGGAATTTGATATTCCCAGTAGAAAACTAAATGTTTACCATAGTGGAAAACCAGAGCCGATTTTTTCGGCTTTGGAAACATTAAACCTGAATACGTCATTGATTTCAACTGAAGAAAGCAATGCAGTTCTTGAAACAGATACAAGCAATGACCAACGGAAACTACTTTGGACTGTACTGATTATCAATTTCGTTTTCTTTGGATTGGAAATGTTGTTCGGTATTTTTTCCAATTCAATGGGATTGATAGCAGACAGCTTGGATATGCTTGCAGACAGTATTGTTTACGCTTTGGCATTGTTTGCTGTTGGGGGTACGATTGCAAGAAAAAACAATATCGCCAAATTTGCAGGTTACTTTCAAATTCTGTTAGCCGTTATCGGTTTTGTTGAAGTTATCAGACGTTTTATCGGAATAGAAGCGATGCCTGATTTCAAAACAATGATTGTTGTTTCTGTTTTGGCGTTGATTGCAAACGTACTTTGTCTTTATCTATTACAAAAGAACAAAAGCAAAGAAGCCCATATGCAGGCTTCGATGATTTTCACTTCCAACGATGTTATAATCAATTCGGGTGTTATCATTGCGGGATTATTGGTCAATTGGCTCAATTCGAGTTATCCGGATTTGATTATTGGGGCAATTGTATTCGTGATTGTGGCAAGAGGTGCATATAGAATACTGAAGTTGGCAAAATAAAATAGCAGCAAATCATAGCCCCGAAATTCGGGGCTTTTTTTGTACCAAATCTTACTACTAACGCCAAACGCTGCCTTTCAAAGCCAAATCCTGCAACATTCTCCAACGCTGCAATAAGCCTTTATAAATTCGACTTCCACAGCAAAATTGAGCAAA
>DLGS01000418.1:0-618 GCA_002482815.1 Bacteroidetes bacterium UBA7688 | reverse complement strand
GCACTTTTGGAACTGACCGAAAATGCTACGAAAAAATACACGCCAATTTTCAAAGAAGAAAAATGGCTCGATAACCAGGAAGTGTGTCTGATGATGAACATTACCAAGCGGACTTTGCAGACGTATAAGGACAAAGGATTATTGCCCTATTCCCGACTGAACCGTAAGAATTATTATAAACGCTCGGATGTACAGGCTTTGCTCGAAGCCGGACAGCCGTACAATACCGTTGAAAATGGATTTATTCGAGAATGACGAAATCATTGCCCATCAGGAAATGATAACGCTGCTAAGAACCCGTATCGAAAGTATATTGAAAAATTACCGTCCTGTAATGAACGGGGAAATATACCTGTCGGGCGAAGATGTGTGTAAGCTGCTCCATATCAGCAAACGAACTTTACAGCAATACCGTGATGACAATATCCTGCCGTATATACAGATAGGCGGTAAGATTATTTATAAGGAAAGCGATATTCTGACAATACTTGAACAGAATTATATTTCACAAAAAACAGTTTGACTGTAATCTTTTTTGTACTATATGCAGTCAAAAAGGCACGAGTTTAGTATCTTTGTTGTCGAAAATATAGAAAATACTTAAAGTGTTTTTGCTTT
>DLGS01000063.1 GCA_002482815.1 Bacteroidetes bacterium UBA7688 | reverse complement strand
TATGCAGACCATTGCCCAGATGAGTTGCAATCCTGCAATGGGAGGAATTGCTAAAGGACAAATCGTTCGTGAGATAGACGCTTTAGGCGGATATAGTGGTATTGTGAGTGATAAAAGTATGATTCAGTTCCGTATGCTCAATAAAAGTAAAGGCCCAGGAATGTGGAGCCCTCGTACCCAAAATGATAAGATGCTCTTTGCTAACACCTGGAGGGAGATGTTAGAACAAACACCCAATGTGGATTTTTGGCAGGACATGGTGAAAGGGTTGATTGTTTCACGTGGAACATCCGTAAACGGGACGCAGACAATACAAGGAGTAATTACCGGAATGGGTCAAGAGATAAGAGCTAAATCTGTTGTGCTTACCAATGGAACTTTCTTGAATGGTGTTATCCATGTAGGAGAAAAACAATTTGGTGGAGGAAGAATGGCGGAGAGCCGGGCTACAGGAATTACGGAACAATTAGTAGAATTAGGTTTTGAAACGGATAGATTAAAAACAGGCACTCCTCCGAGAATAGACGGCAGAAGCCTTGATTATACCAAAATGGAAATCCAGGAACCCGATGAAGAAATTGTAGGTTTCTCTTATTTACCCATTGATAGAATAAAACCAGACCAACAAAAACACTGCTGGATTACTTATACCAGCCAGGAAGTACACGATATTTTAAAGACAGGCTTTGACCGGTCTCCAATGTATCAGGGCCGAATAGAAGGTAGTGGACCAAGATATTGCCCCAGTATTGAAGATAAGATTAACCGATTTGCAGAACGCGACAGACATCAGTTGTTTGTTGAACCAGAAGGTTTTAATACGGTAGAGATTTATGTAAATGGGTTCAGCACTTCACTTCCTGAAGAAGTTCAATACAAAGCTTTATGTAAAGTACCTGGTTTTGAAAACTGTAAATTCTTTCGTCCTGGCTATGCTATCGAGTATGATTATTTTCCACCAACACAACTGAAATATAATCTTGAAACAAAACTGGTGAACAACCTTTTCTTTGCGGGGCAAATAAATGGAACCACCGGCTATGAAGAAGCTGCATGTCAGGGTTTGATGGCTGGAATAAATGCACACAATAATGCGCACGGAAAAGAACCCTTTTCCCTCAGCAGAAGTGATGCTTATATTGGTGTTCTAATTGATGACCTTATCAGTAAAGGAACAGATGAACCTTACAGGATGTTTACCAGCCGGGCCGAATTCAGAACATTATTAAGACAGGATAATGCAGACTTTCGCTTAACACAGAAAGGATTTGATTTAGGAATTGCTTCTCAGGAACGCCTGGATCTGATGAATCAAAAATTAGAAGAGGTGGCTAAAATCAAAAAGACACTTCAGGAATATAGTGTGGAACCGGAAATGATTAATTCATTTTTGGTCGAAAAAAATTCAGCTCCCTTAAATGAAAAAGCAAAGGCATACAAAATACTGCTTCGACCAAATATAGATATTCAGGAATTAGTTGAAAAAATACCCTTTCTCAAAGCCGAAATAGGGAGCTTAAATCCACTCAGCCTACAGCAGGCAGAAATTCAGGCGAAATATGACGTTTATATCGAAAAAGAGCGTGAATTAGCCTTAAAAATGTCCAATTTAGAGGATTTAATCATCCCGGAGAGTTTTTCTTACGAAAAATTAAATGCGCTGAGTACTGAGGCACGCCAAAAGCTGGAAAAGATAAAACCAAAGACTTTAGGGCAGGCAAGCCGGATCTCCGGAGTCAATCCAAGTGACATACAAATCCTGATGGTATTTATGGGTCGATAAAATTTATCAGCTTTTAATAAAAAAAGAAAGCCTGCCAATTAGATTGGCAGGCTTTCTTTTTAATAGAACTTACTAATTAGTTCTGGATAGTAATCTTATTATTTTCAAAACCATTTTCTGTAATAATCATCAGGAAGTAATTTCCTGTTGCATATTTAGCAGTGTTGATTTCAAATTTTTCATTCGTTACATCTTTATGAACTTCAGTATAAAGCGTACGACCCATTAAGTCAGTTATTTTGTAAACAACTTTTGAACTTTTTTGAGCTAAAGCAACATCAACAGTTACTGTACCTTGTGTTGAAGGATTTGGATAAATTTTTGTAGTTCCGATTGGTGCATTCATCACGTTTTTAATAGAAGCTCCTGTTACAGTCATAATTACAGCTATAGAAGGAATCATATCAAAATTGTCATACAATACAGAATCAACAAAGAATGAATTTCCGGTAGTTCCATTAAATGGATAAGGAATGACAATATTAGTATCATTTGCAGCAAAATCATTAAATGTAGGAAGTCCAGTACCAGTTCTTTGTGTAGCAATACCTGTTGCAGTTTCAAAAATAGACTGACCAGGAACAGAACCTAGATTTTTAAATTGAGCATAAGAACGTGTAAAAGCACTTATTGTACCATCCATACCAACAAACAATGGATTAGGAACTTCAACTGCAACGTAATACCAGCTATCAGGATCTAACTGAACAAGTTTACCTGAAGTTGGGTCGAAAATATCAACAAAATTCAAAGTCAATGTTTTACCATTACTATCAGCAGTGGTTAATGGTTTTGCAGCAATTCCAATAGGAGCTAATTCACCTGACTCCATAAATGAATCTAGGAAGAAAGGATTTGGTATACCATTCAATACACCATCTGTCCATTTATAGATTCTTGCCTCTACAGATCCACCACCATCAATTGTTGTTGCAGGACTTTCGGCAGAAAGACTGAATTGAATTTTGCGAGCGAAAGTTTTATTTTTTACAAAAAACACGTTACCGGTAACAAATGTTGAAGCTGTACCTGGACGAATACCAATAGAAGTTATTGGTCGGCCATTTGTAAAATCATAAGACCCTTTACAAAAAATAGAATCAGTAACATTTTGAGTAAGCGTTGCTACGTTATCCTGTGGAAAATCATCTGGATTAGCATAAGAAATTCTATATCTGTGCTCATATTTACCGGTTGATGTAGGAGGAGTTAACTCATAAGTACCTGATCCAAAACCAAAACGGATAGAATCTGCAACAGAAATAGAAGGAACAATGTAAGAGTTACTTGTTACATATGTTGCTGAACCTGAAGTTGGTGTCCAATACACAGAATCAGTTACAGTTACAGCAGTTTCAGTAGCAGAACCGTAGTTAGCAACTGCACCACCTTTATAATGTTTGTAAGCAATTGTTCCTGTACTGCCAGTCAACTGATGTAATGGAATATTTAAAGCATGAGGAGTAGCCTGATAAGAAGTGAAAACACCTAAATCATGTGTTCCACCTGTATTCCAGGTTCCTAAAGTCAATTTTACTATACCAGCACCAGGAGCAGCAGCTTTAATAGCATCACTGATAGCCTGACCATCAACATCAGAAATCATCAAAACCGGCACAGCAACTGTAGAACCAGCCGGAGTTGCAGCCATACCAACCGGATCTCCGGGTATATTATTTACAATAATAACACCCACAGCACCTTTTGCAATGCATTTAGCCACTTTATCAGAAAAAGTATTTCCTCCTCTGAAAATAAGTGCAAATTTTCCTGTCAGTGCAGGATAAGCCCCTGTGCCATTTAATAGAGCTGAAGTACCTAATGTATCATATGCTTTTTCAATAGTAGCACCGACGATGGTTGGAGAAGCAGCAGCGCCCCAGGTAGCATAATTTATCTTCTTAACACCTGAAACACTGGCAGG
>DLGS01000256.1 GCA_002482815.1 Bacteroidetes bacterium UBA7688 | reverse complement strand
CGGGCCTGGCGGTTCAGTCTGCGTCGTTGTGCCGGAGTCAGATTTTCATAGATAGTCACCTCATCAAGGTATACGAATGCGAGTGTATCATTACCTACAATAATGGCCGGCACAAGATGTTCATCCTGAGTCTCCTGCGCATTGCCTTTTACCGTAATAAAAAGACAACAGACAAGCACAAAAAAATATCTGATTTTTTGATTCAATTCTATTGCAAAATAACGCAGCAGCGGGATTTTAAATGTTTTAATATTCACAAATTAGCCGGACTCCTTTTTTTGAAGAAATCCGGCTATTAAGACAGTATAAAAGAGGGAAAGATTAAAGGCTCTAAAAGCTTATTCCATCATCTTTTTCTCGAGGTTTGATTTTTTCTTTTCGAGTTTTGCTTTTTCAGCATCGGCTTTTTTCAATTTCTCTTCCGCTTTTTTCAGTTCCTTTTGTTGAATTTCAAGCTCTATGGCCTTTTTCATTTTGATAGCATCTTCATTCAGGTTGTTGAGGAATACAATGGTATTAGCCGCAATGGTCGGGTCTGTTGCGGTACTGATAAAATTGTCATAACCGGTAGAAACCAACATCAATACGGTGGAGTTATCCTTTTTACCGCTTATTTTAGTGTAGATGTCTACTTTGTTCGGCGACAATTCAGAAAAATTAACGCCGGTGTATTTCATATAGCCTTTTGACTTTTTGCCGCCGGAAATGCCTGCTTTTTTAAAACGGTCTTCCAATGTAGTTTTCATCAGGCTTTTCGGCATGCTATAATCCTGCTGATAACCGGTTTTCGCAGCTTTATTGATTTCAATACTTACTTCTCTTGCGTTTTGTGCCAGGGCGCTAATACTCATCATTGCTGCAACAGCGAATGGCCCGATAAATTTCATGAATTTGTTCTTCATAATCCTGTGTTTTAGTTTCTGGCGTCAAAGTAAACAAAGAAAATGCCATGATATACCCAATGATAACATTATTAACAAAAATTCACAATGCTTTAATTTTACCCATATTGAAATATCTTTGTCCCAAAACGATACTATGGGCTTTGTAAAAGAATTTAAAGAATTTGCCATTAAAGGCAATGTGCTGGATCTGGCGGTAGGTGTGATTATTGGTGCTGCATTCGGGAAGATTGTCAGCTCACTTGTAGAAGACATCATCACCCCGGCAGTATTGGGCCCGGCATTAAAAGCCGCAGGCCTGGAAGACCTGAGCAAACTGACGATTGCCGGTACAGCCATCAAATACGGTAATTTCCTGTCGCAACTTCTCTCTTTTATAATTGTTGCATTGGTACTGTTTATCATTATCAAAGCAGCGAATAACATGAAAAAGAAAGAAGAGGCCGCTCCTGCTGCACCGGTTGCCCTGACAAAAGAAGAAGTTCTCCTGACAGAAATCCGGGATTTGTTGAAAAAATAAAAGACCAAAGGCAGCACACTCTTTTAATGTGCTGCCTTTTTTACTACCTTCGCCACCGCATATATGAAAGCCGGACCGGTATTACAACAACTAAAATCACTGAAAGAAAACAGCAAACATGGTTTTGCCGTTTTAATAGACCCTGATAAAATTGCCCCGAATAAAATGGAGCAATTCGCTCAGTTGTGCAACGATGCCAAAGTGGACTTTCTGTTTGTTGGCGGCAGCCTGGTATTGCAACACCAAATCGGGTTATGCATCAATATCTTTAAAGAAAACAGTAATATCCCGGTTCTTTTATTTCCCGGCAATCCTTCACAGGTAACGCCAGAGGCGGATGCGCTGCTTTATCTTTCCTTGATTTCCGGCCGCAACCCTGAATTATTAATCGGGCAACATGTGGTATCTGCACCAATGGTGCGCAGCAGTGGACTGGAAATATTATCAACCGGATATATGGTGATAGACGGGGGCGTTCCTACGACTGTTTCTTATATGAGCAACTCCCACCCTATTCCTTCCGACAAATCGGATATAGCTTTGTGCACGGCATGGGCTGGTGAGATGCAAGGCAAACACCTGATTTATATGGATGCAGGAAGCGGAGCCCGCCAATCCATCAGTGAGGAAATGATTCAAAAAGTGAGCAGTAATATCAGCATACCGCTCATTGTTGGCGGCGGCATTAATACGGTTGAAAAAGTAAGTGCCAATTGCAAAGCCGGTGCGGATATTATCGTTGTGGGCAACGCAATTGAAAAAGACAAATCGCTCATTAAAGAGCTGAGTGCTGCTTCCAAATTCTAGTCTTCGTACAACAAATATTTCTTCCTTATTTTTTTAAATTTCTCCAATTCCGGTTGCCATGAGGTGCGGATATCAGCCTCGCTTTTCCCTGCAATTATTTGCTGACGCAATACTTTTGTACCCGCCAGTTTTTCAAAGAAAGGATTGAAAAATTTATCCTTTTGAGGAGATAACCGGTAAGCTTTGAGCAGGTAACTGATATTAAGCTGCGAATGTGTCAGTGCATAAGCAGAATCTGCTTCAACAGCCACCAATTCGCCAAAACACGCCTGGTTTTCAAGTAATGGCTTGCTGGCACCTCCTACGCTTTTTGGAACAAACGAATAGCTGAATT
Organism: Bacteroidetes bacterium UBA7688; assembly: GCA_002482815.1. GTDB lineage: Bacteria > Bacteroidota > Bacteroidia > Chitinophagales > Chitinophagaceae > Rurimicrobium. The sequence goes on along the minus strand of DLGS01000256.1, from coordinate 13,896 downwards.
TTTCTTTATAATCCGGATGCCCCCATTGCTGAAATGGCTTGTCGGTACCACGCCCGAGGCTGATTATTGTCCCTTCAAAAAAACATAGAGAGGGATAAAGATAAATTGCTGCCATCGTCTTTAGATTCGGTGATGGCGCGACAGGAAGTTGATATCTGCGTCCATGGCGGTAGTTTTTGCAGGGAATGATTTTCAAATCGAGTTGCGCGGCATTTTTAATCCACTTCTCCCCAACCAGCATTTTTGCATATTCTCCGGCAGTCATTCCGTAAACTATCGGTACAGTTTGCATTCCCACAAAGGAGCGCAAGCTTGTATCCAGCACCGGACCGTCAACAAGATGTCCGTTGGGATTTGGGCGATCCAGAATCAGCAATTGCTTTTTGGATTCAATACAGGCGTCCATAGCATATTCCAGTGTAGAAATATACGTATAGAAACGAACCCCCACATCCTGCAAATCATATACCAGCACATCAACGTTTTCGAGCTGAGCCTTACCCGGTTTTTTATTATTTCCATATAATGAAATAACAGGCAGACCTGTTGCTGCATCCATCTCATTTTTAATGTGAGCACCTGCATCTGCTGTACCCCGAAATCCATGTTCAGGCACAAAAATCTTAACCACATTTACGCCACTGTCTATCAATTCATCCAGCAATAGCGCGTTATCAATCACAGCGGTCTGATTTATAATTACGGCCACCCTTTTCCCTTTCAGCAAAGGCAAATATTCGCTGAAACGTTCCGCTCCTGTTTTAATATCTGCGTGCATGTTCATCTGACCAAAAGCCACAGTAAAGCCTGAGCATAAAAACACTACAAGGAAAAGGCTCAAAAAGGAACGTAAGAAAGCGATACGCGACATAATTATTTAACAATATTTCAGCTAAGGTATAAAGGCATCTTGAAATATTAATATTACCTTGCAGGACTTAATTTTAATCATATATGACACAAGTAAAAAATGGCGACAAAGTGCGCGTACATTACCACGGTAAACTAAATGATGGCAGCACTTTCGATTCGTCTGAAGGAAGGGCGCCCCTTGAATTTGAAGTGGGTATTGGCCAGGTGATCAAAGGATTTGATGATGCACTTGTCGATATGAAAGTAGGAGATAAAAAAACAGTTGTTATTCCTGCAGAACACGCTTACGGTGAAGTTTCAGAACAAAATAAAATAGAATATCCTTTGTCTGATTTTCCTGAAGATATGAAACCGGAAGTAGGTTTGGAATTACATATGAGCGACAACGAAGGAAACAATTTCCCTGTTGTAATAGCTGAAATAAAAGAAGATACAGTGGTATTGGATGCTAACCATCCATTAGCCGGTAAAGAATTGACTTTCGATATCGAATTGGTTGAGATTGTTTAATTTCAAAACCATCAATTAAAAAAGCCTGCAGAAGATTATTCTGCAGGCTTTTTTGATTCTTTCAGGAAAATATTTAGCGCAAAGTGCTGAAAATATGTTTGAGGCTATCGCCGGATTTGCCGGGAATTTTAGCGATTAATTCTTTTGCGATATAAGTTTTCAAAGTACCATATGCCAACACGCTGACATTACATTTTTCTACCAGTGCCGACAACTCTTTATTGTCAGCCACTTTCATTTTATACTGCTTGCTGAAAGCATAACCGCCGCCGGGAATTTCCACCAGATAATTCGCAGCCTTTTCGTCCAGCAGAAAAACTTCAACCTTAAGTGAATCCGCATAAGCAGCATTATGCCTGAGTTTTTCCATAAGTGTTCCTGCCATAAAGACCTTTTTGCGTTCCGAATTTTCAGATTTGCACGATAAGAAGATTACTGCAATAAGCAAAACGACTACACTTTTCATGACTTGCCTGATTTAGTTTCTAAAGCTAGTTCTGAAGAAAATCCAACTTGATATAAAATATCTTAAAACTCCTGCAAAGAAGATTACAGCGAATTAAACCGCTTTAAAAATAACCGAAATATATCCCTGCGTTTTTCGAATACTCAATATTGATTTCATCGCCTTCTGATAAAAGCGCAAAATCTCTTTCTTCGACCTGGATACTCAATTTCCGGGCAGAATTAATATAAAAATGGAAGGTATTGTTATGAGGCAAAAAGGTTTTGCGTTCAATAATGACCCGTTCCACAATTTTAGTTTTTTGTCTCAGGTCCCGGTGAATTTTACTGAGTTCGCCACTGCGGGAAAAACGGATAGCAATGTAAAAAATAATGCTTAGAATCAGGAGCGTAATAAAATAATTTTCCCAGGAAAAAATAGTGACTGTATCAAAGAGCTTTCCTTCTTTCTGAATGTTTTTCCAGGCGCCACCAAAAGAAACAACGACGGCGCCAACAATCAGAATCTTCAACAGGCGCTGGTATAAACGACCTTCCTTTCCTGCTTTCTTTTTCAGGAAATCCAGTTCCGAAGGCCGAAGCACTTCGAGATAATAATCGTTTCGGACCAGCGAATTCATTTCCTTATTTTAGTGCAGTTATTTCTGTTCGGTCGTTTCTATTCTTTCAACAGTAATAATTCCCTCCAGTGAAGCCAACTGATTACACAATTGTTCAAATTCTTCCTTGTCGTGAACATAAACCATGATAGTCCCTTCAAAAATACCATCCTGCGAATCGATGCTGATAGAGCGCATGTTCATGTTGAGCGAATCGGAAATGATGTTTGTAATTTTCTTGATCACACCCACATCATCGAGACCGGTAATACGCACACCACTCAGGAAAGAAATTTCTTTATTTTTTGCCCACTTGGTCTTCACTACCCTATGACCATAATGAGACAATAAACGCGCCGCATTCGGACAATCGGAACGGTGAATTTTCAAGCCTTCGCCTGCAGTAATAAATCCAAAAACATCGTCTCCCGGAATAGGCTGACAACATTGAGCCAACTTATACAAAATCTTATCCGAGCTCTCTCCGAAGATCACCAACTCGGTTCCTTTGGCTGGTTTCTGATGTTTTACTTCATCATGCTGAACATCTGTATTTTTTATTTCAACGTGTTTAACCGGGGGGATCAGCTTATCCCCATGAACTGTAAAATCCTTTAATTCCTTTACATCGATATTGCCAACCGCAATTGCATAATAGACATCCAGCGGTGAAGGTTTTTTGAAATAAACGGCCAGTTCATTGGCGTTATATGTATTCAACGGAACACCGAGATTGTTCATTTTCCTTTCCAGGATTTCCTTTCCGTCTTCGGCTATCGTTCGTTTTTGTTCCTTGAGGTAATATTTTATCCGTGATTTTGCCTTTGCGGTCACCACAAAGTTGAGCCAATCTTCACCGGGCTTTTGTTTACCGGAAGAAATCACTTCAATCTGGTCTCCGCTTTTAAGCGGGTGACTGAGCGGAACGAGTTTATAATTCACTTTTGCACCAATGCAACGGGCACCTAATTCTGAGTGAATATCGAAAGCAAAATCCAGTGCTGTAGCGCCTTTGGGCAACACCCGCATATCACCTTTCGGCGTATAAACATAAATCTCTTCTGTAAATAAATCCAGCTTGAAATCCTGCATGAAATCGAGCGTATCCGTATCAGGGTTATTCAATACTTCACGCAGATGTTGAAGCCATGCATCCAGTTTGTTTTCCTGCGGACGGGGAGCGCCTTCTTTATATTTCCAATGCGCAGCCAAACCTTTTTCGGCAATAGCATTCATTCTTTCCGTTTTGATTTGCACTTCCACCCAGCGACCACCTGGTCCCATTACGGTGGTATGCAAAGCTTCCTAACCATTTCCTTTCGGCACACTTACCCAATCGCGCAGGCGCTCAGGGCTGGGCTTGTAGAAATTGGTAATCATGGAGTATACTTTCCAGCAATCTTCCTTCTCCTTTTCATATTCCGAATCGAGCACAATCCGGATAGCGAACAAATCGTACACTTCTTCAAAAGTGACATGCTTGGTGCGGATTTTATTCCAGATAGAATTGATAGATTTCGGGCGGCCGTAAATTTCAAATTTGAGCCCCATTTTGGTAAGCTCGTCCTTTATAGGCCGTATAAATTCGTTGATGTAGCGGGTGCGTTCCCGTTTCGTTTCACGAAGTCCGTTGGCGATTGCGATATAAGTTTCCGGCTGTGTATACTTTAATGCAAGATCTTCCAGTTCAGATTTTATTTCATAAAGACCAAGCCGATGAGCGAGCGGAGCATAGATGTAGGTTGTTTCGGAACAGATCTTCAATTGTTTGTCGCGGGCCATGCTACCCAATGTGCGCATATTATGCAGGCGATCGGCCAGTTTTATCAGGATCACCCTGGGGTCTTCTGCCAGGGCCATCAATATTTTACGGAAGTTCTCTGCCTGCATTGAGGTTTCAGAATTCCCGTCCACCACAATTGCTATTTTGGTTAGCCCGTCAATAATCTTGGCAACAGTACTACCAAACTCCTGTTGCATATCTTCCAGGGTAAGTTCGGTATCTTCTACCACATCGTGCAATAAGGCACAAATTACTGAAGTCACCCCAAGACTGATTTCTTCTACCACAATGCGGGATACAGCAAGCGGATGCAAAATGTAAGGTTCGCCCGATTTTCGGCGCATATCCTTATGAGCATCGGCTGAAATTTCGAATGCTCTTCTTATCAGCGCTTTATCCCCCTTTTTGATCCGAACCTTTAATGCCCTCAATAATGCACGGTATTCTCTCAGAATCAATTTCTTTTCTTCTTCTTCATTTAGATTGTATGCTACTTCCATAATTCGTTATTGCCGTGTAATAATTGCTGAACTCTCAAAAATACAAATCTTTACTCCTGATAAAAAATAATTCTCCTTCAATTAATAAGCTTCCGGTCATATGAAGAATGGGAAAATAAATAATTGAAAAATAAATATCAAATAATTCCGCAAAAATTTAAACTGTGGCACGGTATTTGGACATAAATAAGTAGTTTCATTTTATATACGGTTTATTGGTTAAGCGGTCCCTATTCTTAGGGACTGCTTTTTTATTGCCAATATATTAGACATTTATTTTAAAACCCATACGTTCAATAAAAATAAATCATAAGTGTATTAACGAATTATTAAATAAAATTAGCAGCCAACAACAAATATATTGGCACAATTTTTGATGTAATATATAATTATTTGAAGACTTTGCTGTTGAATCCAGAAGATTCAAACAAAATAAAATATCTTATCTGTATATCATTATTACAATAAATAATTAAAGCTTTACAGTGATTTTTTTATTAAAATAAGCATTTTATTTTTTAATTTTTATAATTAAAATGAATTTGTGGCACGGTATTTGATACTAAATAAGTAGTTTCATTTTATATACGGTTTATTGGTTAAGCGGTCCCTATTCTTAGGGACTGCTTTTTTTTGCACTATATTTATGGAAAAACTTCACCAGCGTCTCTAAGTATAAACCTATTTTATGTTTGTACTACATATCCCCGAGCCATGCCACGAAAACTGGAATGAAATGACTCCGGAAAAAAAGGGAAGATTTTGTGGCTCCTGTCAGAAAACCGTAGTTGATTTTACAGAAATGAGCGACGACCAGGTAAAAAACTATTTACTGGACAATAAACACAAAAATACCTGCGGGCGCTTTTATGCAACACAATTAGGACGCCCTTTAGAAAATCAAAGCATCAGGATTGACCCGGTTTGGTATCGCCATTTACCATTCACCAAACAAATATTCTATGCGGTTGCTGTTTATTTTATACTGGGCGTAAGCTCATGTGATTTTTCGGGAACAGCCGGAAAAAATGCAGAATCAGATACGCGATTCATAAAAACGGAGCACACTACCGGTATTTTACTTCCGGAAATTGATACTTCAGGTTTAAATAAAACCGATACGCTTCCTCCCCCAAGAGTAGAAATGATCAATCATCCCGGACCTATACTAAGCGGCGATGTTGCGATGGGAGTGCCGGATCGTGAAGTAACGCAGGGAGCACCTATATGGCAGGAAGAGGCCGCTGCGATTGATACAGTGAGAAAAATGATGGGCAAAACAGCAGCTCCTCAACCTGAAATTGATACTCTAAAACCACCGGAGCCAATGATAATGGGGGGAATTGCAGTACCAATTCAAAATCAACCGATTGAAGACAAAAAAAACCACGCTAAATAGCGTGGTTTTTTGAGCATCTTATTCAATATTACATTTGCTTCATCTCGCTCACCAGGTCCTGCAATACTTTTTTGGCATCACCAAACAACATAGATGTTTTTGGGCGGAAGAACAATTCGTTTTCGATACCGGCATAACCCGGCTTCATACTACGCTTGTTGACAATCACATGGTCTGCTTTTTCCACTTCAAGGATGGGCATTCCATATATCGGGCTGGAAGGATCTTCTTTTGCCGCAGGATTTACTACATCATTCGCTCCTAATATCAACACGACATTTGTGCTTGGCATCTGATCGTTTGCATCTTCCATTTCCAGTAGCTTTTCATAAGGTACATCCGCTTCAGCCAGCAATACATTCATATGCCCCGGCATACGGCCCGCCACAGGGTGAATACCATAGGTAACCTCAACACCTTTTTCACCCAATAATTTCTCCAGTTCGTGACAGGCATGTTGCGCCTGCGCCACAGCCAACCCATATCCCGGGATGATACAGACTTTCGTTGCATAAGCCATAATGGTTGCCGTATCGTTCAAAGAAATTTCTTTAAAGTTTCCCTGCTCGCCCGAAACTACAGCACCACCTGTTTTGGCTGCTCCAAAGGATCCAACCAATACGTTTTTCAATGAACGGTTCATGGCTTTACACATCAGCATGGTAAGGATTGTACCGGCAGAACCCACCAAAATACCACCCGTCAACATTACCGGATTATCATACAAAAATCCACCAAAAGCAGCGGCAACACCCGTAAAGGAATTCAGCAAGGAAATTACCACCGGCATATCCGCACCACCAATAGGCATGACGAAAAGAACACCATAAATAGCGGCAACAATAAGAATACCATAAAACACCATTGGCTCTGTAGAATAGCCGCCAATCAGCATGACAGACAAAGCGATCAAAGCGCCCCAAAGGATAAAGTTGATGTATTGCGCACCCGGAATAGTTTTGTCTTTAATTTTTCCGTTCAACTTGCCCCAGGCAATGATACTACCGGCAAAAGAAACGGTACCGATAATCATTCCCAGAACAATCACAACCAACATACCAACAGATGGTGTAGGATTATGATGATATTCAATGACCGAAATCAGCATTGCGCACGCACCACCCATACCGTTAAACAAACTCACCATTTCCGGCATTGCCGTCATCTGCACTTTTTTGGCAGCCATTGTACCCACAACCGTTCCTATAATTAAGGCGGCAAAAATCCATGGATAATTTCCGAGCCCGTTTCCGTCATGTCCTTTATACAGAAAGATGGTTGCGAAAATGGCCAGGGTCATTCCAAAAGCGGCAACCAGATTCCCTTTGCGTGCAGAATCAGGATGGGAAAGCATTTTGAGTCCGAGTATAAATGTGATAGAACCGATTAAGTAACTGAGTGGAAGAATAATGTTTTCCATATTTATAAAAAGTTGCTTGAAATAATTTGGTTGAAAATGAAGTGCGTTCGGTTATTTTTTCTTTTTCTTGGAAAACATTTCCAGCATTCTATCCGTCACCACAAAACCACCGACTACATTCAATGTTCCAAGTATCACCGCAAGAAAGCCTAAAGTTAACGCCAGGTAATCGTCTGCAGGCGCTTGCCCCATGACAATTATCGCACCAATAATCACCACACCATGAATTGCATTGGCTCCACTCATCAGCGGCGTATGCAATACAGATGGCACACGGCCAATCACTTCTATTCCCAAAAAGATGGAAAGAATAACTATGGTGAGCAAACGATACGTTGCCGGGTCTGTAAAAAGATTTTGGATAGCTTCCATTTTATGAATAATTAATTTGAATAAAGAATAAGTGAAGAAAACAACTAGCCGAGTGCCGCTACTCTTTCATTGACGATGGTTCCGTTGTGTACAATGCAAGTTCCTTTTACAATATCATCCTCGAAATTGAGGTTCATGTTTCCTTCCGCGTCGATGATTAACTTCAGGAAATTCAACACATTTTTAGAATACATTTTGCTGGCATCCGAAGACATAGAACTTGCTAATGCAGAGTTCCCGATAATCGTGACACCATTATGAACAACGGTTTCCTTGTCTTTTGTAAAATCTGTATTACCGCCTGTGGCCGAAGCCAGGTCAATAATCACCGAACCGGAACGCATATCTTCCATCATCTCCTTCGTAATAAGGATTGGCGCTTTCATGCCTGGAATTTGGGCTGTTGTAATCACAATATCGCTTTTGCGGATATGCTCATGAATTTTTGCTTTTTGCTTGGCCTGAAATTCTTCTGATTGCTGAACGGCGTATCCACCTGCTTTTGAAGCATCAGCAGCTCCTTCCACTTCGATAAATTTTGCACCAAGGCTTCCTACTTCTTCTTTTACCGCAGGACGGGTATCAAACACTTCAACCACTGCACCAAGACGACGTGCGGTTGCAATGGCCTGCAGACCGGCAACACCTGCACCGAGAATCATTACTTTGGCTGGCGGAATACTGCCTGCAGCAGTCATAAACATTGGAAAGTACCGGCTGTATTGCATTGCAGCCATCAACACGGCTTTGTAACCTGCAATATTCGCTTGCGAACTTAACACATCCATACTTTGCGCACGCGTGGTACGGGGAATAGTATCCAGACTGAAAACGGTTTGATTTGCACCAGCCAGTTTTTTCATCAGAGCAGGATTAAACAAAGGTTGATAAACCCCCATTAATACTGCGGAAGGTTTTAAAGAAGCTTCTATCAATGCAGGGTTTATCGCAAGGATTAAATCTGCACCGGTAGCAATTTCTGAAGAGGATTTGATGGTTGCGCCCGAATCTGTATAGGCTTTATCGGAAAAGAAAGCGCCATCTCCGGCTCCGGATTCTATCCAGATTTCTGCTTTCATTTTGGTGAGTGCCGCTACTACTTCCGGCACAAGCGAAACGCGGGTTTCGGGTAAATGTTCCTTTAAAACACCTATTATCATAATTGTTGTGTTTCTAATATTAAGAAGCGTAAGTTAATGTCAAAAAATAGTTAAACCAAATTTTAACGAAGCAACTAAAGTAAATTCAAAAAACTAAATTAATTTTTCAATACATTTACGGTTCAAAATTTCGAAAACGGAAAACAACAATGAAAAAAATCATTTCTGCCCTATTATTTTGCTGCGCAATAAGTTTATCTGCTTCAGCTCAATACGAAAACACTAAAATACAGGTTGGTGCAAAAGCACCGGAACTCGCCTTTGATGATCCGGCCGGCAAAAAACTGGTTTTATCTGAAATTAATAAAGGCCGTGTAATCCTGCTGGATTTCTGGGCATCCTGGTGCGGACCTTGTCGTCGATCAAACCCGGCTCTTGTAAAACTGTATAACGATTACAAGAAGAAAAGCTTTAAAGGCGCTAAAAATGGTTTTACTGTTGTGAGTGTTTCCCTTGATAAAGCAAAAGAAGCCTGGATGCAGGCTATTACTGCCGACAAACTGGAATGGCCATATCATATGAGCGATTTGGGTGCATGGCAGTCGAAAGCTGCAGAAATATATGGTATTCAATATGTTCCGCAGGCATTCCTGATTGGTGCTGACGGAAAAATCCTTGCAAAATATATGAGTGCAGAAGAAGCAGTAGCTGATTTGAATAAATTAGTGAAATAATATTTTTTCAAATAGTCGGGTTTACCTACCTTCGCACTCTTATTTTACAACCTGTATGGCAAAATCCATACTCCAAAACAATTTTTAAGCAATGAAAAAAGCAATTCACCCGGAAAATTACCGTTTAGTAGTTTTCAAAGATATGTCTAACGAAACTACTTTCCTGACACGCTCTACAGCTGCAAGCAAAGAAACGATCGTTTGGGAAGATGGTAACGAATATCCGGTTATTAAAGTGGAGATTTCAAACACTTCTCACCCTTTTTACACTGGTAAATCTATGTTCGTAGATACTGCAGGTCGTATCGAGAAATTCAAAAACCGTTACGCGAAAAAAGCTTAATACTGAATTTCAGTCATTATATTATCAAATAAAAATCCCGACATTCGTTGGGATTTTTTTATAGGAAAAATGAACTACACTTTATTCGATTCTGAAGTCCGCCTTCAATTGCTTCCCTTCACACACACACGTCCTGTGGCAGATATCCGTTGCGGGATAATGTCGATGCGTGAGCGCTGGGAGTTGGTTTTAGGCCAAAGCACCACTACCCTTTGCCCGGCTTACATGCAGGAAGTTTTTCCGGCAGGAAATCCTAATGCTACTACTTATATTAATGGTTCCGTATTTGCGAACCCCGAAATTGTTACGGCAATAAAATCTTTAAAAGGGAACGAAAAGCTGGAACAAAACGGCATTGTGATTGCAGCACTGGTGGAAAACAATACGGAAATTAAGTTTGAACATTTTGCTGAGAGCATAAAAAATTTCAAAGCCATTTCCTTCAATGGTGAGGTAAAAAGCCTGAGCAGAATCTGGGATATTTTTCTGCAAAATGAAACCGCCATTCAAGCTGATTTTCTTTTAATGACGAAAGGCAAAATCTCTCAGCCCGTTCCTCATTATGTTACTGCTATTGATCCTGAACATATTTTTATTGAAGAAGGAGCCATCCTGAATCCTTGTATCATCAACGCATCAAAAGGTCCGGTTTATATTGCTGCCCATGCCGAAGTAATGGAAGGTTGTATGCTGCGCGGACCAATAGCCTTGGGCAAAAATGCCGTATTGAAAATGGGCGCAAAAGTGTATGGAGCGACTACCATTGGTGAAGGCTGTAAAGTGGGCGGAGAAGTAAGCAATGTCGTATTTTTTGCGAACAGCAACAAAGGGCACGACGGTTTCATTGGCAATGCCGTGATTGGCGAATGGTGCAACCTTGGTGCAGACACCAATTGCAGCAACCTTAAAAATAATTATGACCTTGTAAAAGTGTGGGACGAGCAACAAAATAAACTGGTCAACACCGGACTGCAGTTTTGCGGACTAATGATGGGCGACCATTCCAAAAGCGGCATCAATACCATGTTCAATACAGGAACGGTAGTTGGTGTAAGCAGCAATGTATTCGGCAGCAGTTTTCCTGATAAATTTGTGCCTTCGTTCAGCTGGGGGGCAGCTGGCGAAACTGCAGTGTATGCTTTCGATAAAGCAATGGAAACAGCCGGCAGAATGATGGAAAGGCGTGGCATTACGATGAGCGAAGCTGAACTGAAAATGTACCAACATCTGTTCGATAACAGAGCCTAATATTTTATCAAAATCAAACAACATCTAATTTTATAAAACTAAAAACAACATTGATAATGCGCAAAAAAATAGTAGCAGGCAACTGGAAAATGAATTTGACTCTTGGTGAAGGAAATGCTTTAATCACGGCCGTTCTGGACAAATTACCTGCTTTGAGCGAAGAAAACCAGCTTGTGTTTGCCACGCCTTTTTTACACCTTTCACAAGCTGTTGCACAAACGCAATACACTGCTTTTGTTTCTGTAGCAGCACAAACCTGCCACCAGGAAAAATCGGGCGCTTATACGGGTGAAATATCGGCTCCAATGCTGAAAGATGCCGGTGTTCGCTATGTTATTATCGGCCATTCCGAAAGACGTGCCTACAATAATGAAGATAATGCCCTGCTTGCTGCAAAAACAAAAGCTGCATTAGCTGAAAAACTGAACGTCATTTTCTGCTGCGGAGAATCACTGGATATTCGCGATGCAGGTACGCAGAATGATTTTGTAGGACAACAATTAAAAGAAAGTTTATTTCACCTGGATGCGGCTGCAATGAGCAATATTGTGATTGCATACGAACCCATCTGGGCAATCGGCACAGGGCGCACAGCTTCTGCTGAACAGGCACAGGATATGCACCAACACATCCGCCAGGTATTAGCGGCCCAATATGGTGCTGATGTGGCCAACAAAACAAGCATTCTGTATGGTGGCAGCTGTAAAGCTTCAAATGCAGCAGAACTCTTTGCAGGAGCGGACGTTGACGGTGGCTTGATAGGTGGAGCATCCTTGATTGCAGACGACTTTTTGGGCATCATCAAAGCGATGGTAGAAAAAAAGTAAAAAATAATTCAAAGAAAATTTGGCAGAAATAAAATCCTGCCTATCTTTGCACTCCGAAACAGGAAATGCCGTGTTGGTCAATCGGTTAAGACGCCTCCCTTTCACGGAGGAATGACGGGTTCGACTCCCGTACATGGTACCAGCAAAAAGGACAATCATACCAATGATTGTCCTTTTTTTTATTTTCTAAAATGCTGTAGGTTAATTGCTATTTAATAGGATTAAAATTCTCTGTTATTTTAGTTCTGATATTTTCGGATCATCCTGAATAACGAATCTACAGAGCAAATGGCAATTGCCATTTGCTCGGAAAAGGACACATGAAGTCCCCGCATTTCTATAGATTTCATGTTAAAAGAATACTACTCTTTTTAAAAAACATTACTCTGAAAATGGATAGATCACGAATTCAACTCTCCTGTTAGCTTGCCTTCCGAGCTCCGTATTATTGTCCGCAGTGGGTAATGATGAGGCGAATGCTCTGGTTTGAATTCTATTGGTATCTATACCATATTTTTCAAGTAAAAGACGCGCGTTTTCAGCTCTGGTTGCCGAAAGGATTAGGTTGTTTTCCAGTTTTCCGGTATTGTCGGTATGTCCGTCCAAAAAAAATCTGGTCGCGCCATGGCGGTTGAGTATATAAGAAAAGTGTTCAAAGTTAGGGTAAGCCTTTTTCATTATCTGAGCTTTATTGAGTTCGAAGGTGGCCAGCTCGGCATAAATTACCCTTATGCTGTCTCCATCTTTTTTAACAATAGCACCTGGCAAAGTTCTATATAGCTCATCATAAAGAGTTTCCATTGGTGTTTTGATTTTCCGATTTATGCCTATGGTATTTTTGGCTACAATGTGAACTCTGAGTCGTTGTTTTTCAGCGGTAGCGGGTACAAACCAGACCTGCCATATACCAGGATATATATCGCCCGGACATCCGGTGTAAATCTCATTCTGAAACTGAGTAAAAATATGTGGTTTATTACTCAGGATCGTCTTCCTTCGCATTTGAAAATGTTCGTTCGGATAAATGCTATTTACCATTTTAAAGTCCCATTGAAGATACATTTTTGCAGGGCAAAGCTTTTTTACACTCAAGGATATGGCTTTTACAGAGTCCGGCATCTTCTGATCAAGCAAACTGCTGATATCAAAAGTCTCTTTTACTCAATTGTCTAATATGCTCTTTACATCTTCCCAGGATGAGCCATCTGAAATCCAGTATTTCATCAGCTCATAAGTCTGCATATCGCCCTCGCCCCGGATAAGACTTTGCTTGATACGGGGGAAATAAAAATGGTGCCTGGAATGATCGTGTATGGCTATGATACCCGCAAAAAGCCCTCCCTTATTAATTTCCGGCCAGCCGTATTGCACAACATAGCGATACAGATAATCTGCTCGGACACTATCTTCCCTTGATAGTTCGATGCCGAACATCAGCATTTTCAGACTGTCGGTACAAGTATCGATTGTCAGCCTCAGCGACTGGTCGTCTTCCAGCATCTTTTAAAATATTGTGTATTGGATCTCAGGCTTTTTTTTAATTGCTTTTTGCAATTCCTCTTCATAACTATTTCGTGCAACTGATGTTAAATTAAGCTTCTGAAGGTATTTTGTTGCCGGACTAATTCCCTGCAAATCAAGGAAAGCAGAAAAGTGAAGAGGATTGACCTTCATTAATGCGACAGTGTTGGCGCATCTATCGCATTAATGAAGGTCAATCCTC
>DLGS01000391.1 GCA_002482815.1 Bacteroidetes bacterium UBA7688 | reverse complement strand
GATACACGGCCTGCAGCGCATGGGCGACAAATGCTATTTCTTTTACAACAAAAGAAAAAAGAAAACCGACGAGGTGTTGTTCTGTGGGATGATGATTGATGAAACGGATATTGCAAAAAGTAAAGAGTTTGTGATGGGAACCTTTATTTATGAAAAAGGAACCCCTTCCTTTAACCTTAAACCAGCACTTGATTCTTCTTGCTACCTTTTGTTTGTTGAACCGGAGCAAAAAAAGCATGATCGCAAAAATTTCTATTTCGGCATTTTCGACCCCAACCTGAATAAAATCTGGGATAAAAACGTAGAACTTACTGCTGAAAGCCGTTTCATCGACATTTTTGCTTACACCAGCAAAGCCGAAGACAAAGTTTTTGTAAGTTACAAACATTATGACAATGAAGTCAGCCGCGAATCTGTTTCCGGTGACGATGGCGGAAGAATACCCTCCTACAAATCCAATATTCTGGTATTCAAAAAAGGCGAAGACAAGCCGACCGATGTCCATCTTAATCTGGGCGGAAAATTTGTGCACAGCAGTGACATAGTTTTCAATAAAAAAACAGGAAAAGCGGTCATTATGGGAATGTATAAGAACAAACATAATGGCCATGTCAACGGAGTTTATTATTCTGAACTGGATGCTGAAAGCAATACATTTACCAATATTAAAAGCACACCATTTCCGCAAACAATGGTGGAGCTGATTAAAAAAGATGGTTTTGCCTCGAAAAAAGAATCAGACCCGGGATTGTTTATACCCTATATGGCACTAAACCCCATCATCCGCAATGACGGCAGTATTGACTATTTGCTTGAATATCGTTTATTGACCATGGTAACTATGAGCACCGGACGGTCCACCTACACTTTCCCCCGTTACAGATATGGCACTGTTGTAGATGCACATTTTACAGATGGGGCAGTAACATTTACACGAATCCCTAAATATCAGATTGAAGACCATCTGAACGATCTTTTATCGGTCTATCCATTATTGTACGGCAACAAATTGATTTTGCTTTATAATGATGATAAAGACAATGCCGACAAGGAGCTGAGCAAATCACCGGATGCCATTACCAATTTCAAAAAAGCAGTATTGATGGCTGCATCCATCGACGAAAACAACAAACTCAGCAGAGATATTATCATGGATGTAAAAGGCTCTGATGACTATATTACCAACATCAAGCTCGTTGAAAAAATAGACAACAACACCCTAATTATTACCCAAAAGAAAATGAAAATAATGAGTACCAAAACAAGATACGGCACGCTCAGCATCAAATAATAAATACTAAACACTTAACAGTAATAGCCGGACAATAGTCCGGCTATTCTTCTTTTGTGGATACCTTTTTGCAGAAACTGATTAACCGTTACCTTTGCCGCTCAATTTTTCAGATCAACATAGATGAACACAAATTTCAATCCCTGGCATTCTGTTAGTTATGGCGACAATGTCCCCGAAACAGTCAATGCAATTATAGAAATACCCAAAGGCTCGCGTGCCAAATATGAACTGGATAAAGAAACCGGGCTGTTGAGACTGGACCGTGTTTTATATTCTTCCGTTTATTATCCTGCCAACTATGGCTTTATCCCACGCACTTATTGCGACGATAATGATCCGCTTGACATTTTGGTGTTATCACAAATAGACATGCAGCCAATGTGCCTGGTAGAAGCAAAAATTATTGGCGTAATGCGCATGCTGGACCAGGGCGAAGCTGATGACAAGCTGATTGCCGTGTGCGCCAACGACATGAGCGTAAAACATATCAATGACATTACCGAATTACCACCCCATTTCATTGCTGAGATGCGTCACTTTTTCGAAGAATATAAACGCCTTGAAGAGAAAGAAGTTAAAATTGAAGAGTTCCTCGGAGCAAGACTTGCAAAGAAAATTCTGATGCATAGTATCAATGATTATAATGATAAATTTGGCGTGAAATAAAATGTGGGCGTGCCCCGATGCTACGCCCGGGTCGGGCTGTCCGCTGCTATCTCCGCAAAAAAGCGGAGGATATCCGCTACCATCCCTCACGCTGGCTTTGCGAAAAAAATACCAGTAATTGACTGTATAAATCAGGATTTAATCTAAAATCAAACACCCGAAATCTTAAATTCAAATTATGACCCGCACAAAGATAAAAGCCATACTTCTTGACGAAAAAACAGATTATACCGTTACCGTAAAAGGTTGGGTAAGAAGTTTCCGCAACAACCAGTTTATTGCTGTCAATGATGGCTCATGCATCGATAATATTCAGGCCGTAGTTGCTTTAGATACAGATGAAACCATTATCAGAAAAATCACTAATGGCGCTTCTGTCAGTGTTCAGGGAATGGTGGTTGCGTCTCAGGGAAAAGGGCAGCGTGTTGAAATAAAAGTTGAAACGATCGAAATCCTTGGCGAATGCTCCGGTGACGAATATCCTTTACAATTAAAAAACCGCCCAAGCCTGGAATTTTTGCGCGAGAAAGCCCATTTGCGTTTTCGTACCAACACATTCGGAGCAATTTTCCGTGTGCGTCATTCTTTGGCATTTGCAATTCATGAGTTTTTTCACAAACGTGGGTTTGTTTATATGCATACACCGATCATCACCGCAAGTGATGCAGAAGGCGCCGGTGAAATGTT
>DLGS01000427.1 GCA_002482815.1 Bacteroidetes bacterium UBA7688 | reverse complement strand
TCCTAAGATAAAAAGCCTGATAACATTATAACAACAGGCCGCAGAAACCCAATCTGCGGCCTGTTCGTATCTTCGTAGAAACCATCCTATGACACTGGCTACCTTCCTTTTGTTCAGCTTTCTTTTCGCTCCGGCGACAAAGACTAAAATTCCAGACAGTATTTATGAATTCAAAATCACATCGCTGGAAGGAACCGAAATCAATTTTGCTGAATTCAAGGGCAAGAAAATCCTGATTGTAAATACGGCTTCCAAATGTGGTTTTACACCCCAATACAAAGACCTTGAAAAGCTGTATCAGCAATACAAAGGCAAGTTGGTAATTGTAGGATTTCCGGCAAACAATTTTCTGTTTCAGGAACCAGGAGATAATGAGCATATCGCATCGTTTTGTGAACGCAATTATGGCGTCAGTTTCCCAATGTCTGAAAAAGTTTCGGTGAAAGGGAAAAATAAAACATCCATCTATTCCTGGCTTACACAAAAGAAATACAATGGATTCAGGGATTCCAAAGTAAAATGGAATTTCCAAAAATACCTGATAGATGAAAACGGGAAATTAATCGCCATTTTCAATCCCGGCCTTAATCCTTTGAGTCCGGAAATTATAAAAGCTATTGAGGAGTAGTTTACAAAACTACATTTTGCAACAAGGCACTTTTTTCAGGATAATCGGTGCTGAAATGCAAGCCCCGGCTTTCGTGGCGTAGTTCTGCAGATTTTACGATAAGATACCCGATTGTAATCAGGTTGCGCAACTCACACAATTGGGGCGAAAGGGTTGTTTCCCGATACAATTGCTCGCATTCCTCAAACAATAAATCCAGTCTTTTCATGGCGCGCCCAAGGCGAATATCATTACGCACAATACCGACATAATCACTCATTGTGCTCTGCAGTTCCTTAAGGCTTTGTGTAATCAGAATCATCTCTTTAGGGTCTGTGGTTCCGCTGGCATCCCAATCCGGCACCTCTGTTTTAAAAGAAGTTTCCTCAAAATGAATCGCAGCATCTTCGGCACAACGATGCGCAAAAACAAGTGCTTCCAGTAAAGAATTTGAAGCCAGACGGTTTGCGCCATGCAAGCCTGTGCTGGCGCATTCGCCACAGGCATACAGGTATTTTATTGACGATTCACCAAGCTCATTTGTCTTGATACCACCGCAGCAATAGTGAGCCGCAGGTGCTACAGGAATCATCGTTTCAAACACATCAATCCCGTTACGTTTACAAGCTTCATAGATATTGGGAAAATGGTGCAGAAATTTTTCTTTATCCATATCGCGGCAATCGAGATAGACAAATTCCGTTCCTGATTTTTTCATTTCATTATCGATGGCCCGGGCAACAATATCACGTGGAGCCAGGTCTTTCCGCGCATCATACTTTTCCATAAAAGCTTCGCCGGCTTTATTGCGCAAAATTCCACCATCACCGCGCACAGCCTCCGTAATCAAAAAAGATTGCTGCGTATTTTGTCCATACATGGCAGTGGGGTGAAACTGGATAAATTCCATATTTTCAATCCTGCCTTTTGCCCGGTAAACCATTGCTATGCCATCGCCTGTTGCTATGTGGGGGTTAGTGGTACTGCGATAAACCTGTCCGACGCCACCGGAAGCCATCACCGTAACACGCGCTAAAATCTTCGTGTTTTTTCCTGTATTCAGATTCAAAGCATAAACACCATAACATTCAATATCGGTGGTGGACTTTGTAACCAGGTATCCAAGGTGATGCTGAGTAATAATATCAATAACAAACCAATGGTTGTGTACTTCTATATTGGGATATTCCGCAAGTTCCTGCACGAGGGTTCTTTCAATTTCGAAACCGGTAATATCCTTGTAATGCAGAATTCTGTTTTCAGAATGTCCGCCTTCTTTTCCCTGTAAATATTGCCCGTCTATTCCCTTGTCAAAATTTGCACCCCAGCCAATCAATTCATTCACCCGCTCCGGTCCTTCCTTAATCACAACTTCAACGATGTGCTTATTACACAATCCATCACCGGCAATAAGGGTATCTTCTATGTGCTTTTCAAAAGTATCGTCTTCATTTCCACTCATGACAGCAATTCCGCCTTGCGCATACTTTGTATTGGTCTCGTCGGTATTTGTTTTCGTAAGAATGGTAATTTTTTTATCCGGAAATCTTCTTGCTGTTTTGATGGCAAATGTTAACCCCGCAATTCCTGAACCAATTATTAAAAAATCTGTCTGAAGCATCGAAAAAAATTAGAAAATAGAGGATACAATATTAAGGGTAAAAGACATATCCCGCATGAGATATAGATTTTGCCCTGAAATTCAGCTTTTGAAAGCACTTGTTCCATTCTTATTTTTAAAATTTCTCACTATATTTGGTGAAATTGATTTTAAGGTATGATACGGAACGCCTTCTGGTGTGGCATAACATTTATTTTTATCTGGCTTACAGTAACACCTCAAACAGCTTTTGCACAATCGGACAAAGGAACAGACATTGCGCTGCTCCGGAAAATGGAAGATTCTTTAATTGTCACCGCAGATTCCATGTTTCATACGCCTATCCCGGATTTCCGCACGGAGTATTGCGAAGTTTTTGTAAAACAATTGATTAGGACTTTAAAAACTAAAGGTTCATATAATTATCCGTTTGACAGCCTTGCAAAAATGGTTAATATCATCAGTCCTGAAGACAAAAGCTTCCGTATTTTCAACTGGCCGATTGAATATACTGACGTGCGTATCCGATATTATGCGGCCATTCAAATGAACAATAGTGATTTGCAGCTTTACCCTTTATTTGACAATTCTGATATGTTGACCAAAACCGATCAGGATAAGGTTTTTACTTCGAAGGAATGGATTGGCGGCATCTTCTACAATATTATTACCAAAAAACTAGATGACGAAAACGTTTATTGTCTACTGGGAATGAATGATGGCAATCCTATCAGTACGAAAAAGTTCATCGACCCCTTACGCTTTACTGATAATGGCCCAACATTTGGCGCTCCGATTTTTGCCATCGGGTCAGAAAAGAACCCAAGTCACGGCGTGAACCGCTTTTTACTGGAATATAAAAAAGGTGTCAGTGTGAGCATGAACTGGGATCAGGAACATAATGCTATTTTGTTTGATGATATTGCTTCGCAAATAAACGACCCTAACAGGAAATATACTTATGTGCCAACAGGCCAATACAATGGATTGAGGTGGGCAAATGGGAAATGGAATTTTATTCCCAACCTTATTCAGGCGTTGGAACTAAAAGACGGAGAAGCCCCTGCCGGCCAGCGCTAAATAGAAATCTTAATACAATAATACGCTTAGTTTAATTTATTTCATTCTACAAAAACACATCCAAATGAAGTTAAAACTTTACCTATTATGTTCACTTGCTTTTGCGACTACGCAAGAAAAAGCCAATGCCCAAACAGCAGCAGATTATGGAATACAGGTGCAGGCTTCTGTACAGATTTCTCCCGCTAAGGTGACCTTAAACTGGAGAAAAATTCCGGGTGCAACGCAATACAACCTGCTCCGCAAAACGAAAGCAGCAATGGTATGGACTACATTGGCAACTACTGCAGATACCTTTTATACAGACGCTTCCGTAGTAGCAGATTCAGCTTTTGAATATAAAATAACCAATACCGGTGGCAGCACAGCAGCTGGTGGTTATATCTATGCAGGTCTTAACGCTCCTGCTATCCACAACAGAGGTACGCTTGTTCTTCTGGTAGATACTTTATTTTCTGATTCATGTTCAAATGAAATTTCAGGACTGATGAAAGACCTGAGCGGCGACGGCTGGGCTATTGTTCGCCATAATGTAAAAAGGACATTGGCTGATACTGCTGTCAAAAGCATGATTAAAAAAGATTATGATGCCATTTCAGACGTCAAAGCAGTTTTGATTGTTGGTCATATTGCCGTTCCCTACAGCGGAGAACTGGCACCTGACGGGCATTCTCCGGATCACGTAGGTGCCTGGGCGGCAGATGCCTATTATGCTGATATGGATTTTGTCTGGACTGACGTATCTGTAAACAACACTGGTGCAAGTCGTGCCCAAACCAAGAACATTCCCGGTGATGGCAAATGGGACCATTCAGCAATCCCAACTTTCCTGGAATTACAGGTAAGCCGGATCGACGTCTCTAATATGCCAACCTTTGGAAAAAGTGAGGTTGCCATGATGAAAAGTTATCTTGCCAAAGCCCATAGCTATAAAGTAAACAACCTATATATTAGTAGAAAGGCCGTAGTGGATGATAATTTTGGTGCCTTTAGCGGGGAAGCATTTGCAGCAAATGCCTGGAGAAACTTACCAGCCCTGATTACAAGAAATAATATTATTGCAGGAGATTTCATCTCTACATTAAACGACTCTGCCTACCAATGGGCTTATGGCTGTGGTGGTGGCTCCTACACAAGCTGTGGTGGCGTAGGAAATACTGTTGATTTTCTTGCAAAAAAACAAAAAGGAATTTTTACAATGATGTTCGGCAGCTATTTTGGCGATTGGGATAATCAAAACAATTTCCTGAGAGCGCCTTTATGTTGCGATGAACCAGCCCTGACCTCATGCTGGGCAGGCAGACCAAACTGGTTTTTCCATCATATGGCATTAGGAGAAAACATTGGCTACAGCACTTTCGTTACCCAAAATAATGCTACTGCTACTTATACACCGTATGGTTTTGGAACAGGTGGTGTACATGCTGCTTTGATGGGAGACCTGAGCCTTCGCTCTGATTATATCAAACCTGCAGGAAGCATTACCATTACCTCTGCCCCCCTCGACGGTGCA